>NZ_JBFAQY010000002.1:379399-635680 GCF_040678965.1 Streptosporangium sp. NPDC049248 | reverse complement strand
GGTGTTCTCGCCTCGGGATGTGTTCCGGTATCAGAGTGTGCGGGAGTTGGCCGCGGTCGCGGTCGAGGAGCGGCAGCGGCGGGGTGAGCCGGAGGAGGCGGGGGTCGGGTGGTTCCCCGCGACCCCGATCATGGCCTGGCTGAATGACCTGGCCGGGCCGATCGGTGACTTCAGCCAGACGGTGGTTCTTCAGGTTCCTCCCGGGTTGGGGCTGGATCGTCTGATCTGCGCGGTGCGGGTGGTGCTGGATCACCATGACGTGCTGCGGTTGCGGGTGTCGGTGGACGGGGGGTATGAGGTCGCTCCGCGGGGGGCGGTGGTGGCCGACGGGTGTGTGCGGCGGGTGGAGGTGTCGGGGGAGCCGGGGGATCTGGCCGCCGCGGTGGCCGAGGAGGCGGTCGTCTCGCGGTCGGGGTTGGATCCGGTGGCCGGGCAGCTGGTCCGGGTGGCGTGGTTGGACGCCGGGGCGGAGGTGTCGGGCCGGTTGGTGGTGACGGTGCATCATCTGGCGGTGGACGGGGTGTCCTGGCGGATCCTGCTGCCGGATCTGTTCACCGCCTGGCACGCGACCGGCCAGGAAGCGGCCCCGCCAGCGGCGGCTCACGAAGAGGCCGTTCACGAGGGGGCGGTTCAGCCGACCGTCCCGGTGCTGGAGCCGGTGCCCACCTCCTTCCGTACCTGGGCACACCGCCTGCACGACGAGGCGGCCCGCAGGGTCGGCGAGCTCGATCACTGGACCCGCACGCTCGGTGGCGGCACCGGGCGGCTGGACCCGTCCACGGACACCTTCGCCACCCAGCGCCACCTCACGCTCGAACTTCCCGCCGATGTCACCGTTCCGCTGCTCACCCGGCTCCCGGCGGCGTTCCGCGGCCGGGTCAACGACGTGCTGCTCGCCGGGCTCGCCCTGGCCGTGACCCGTTGCACCGGGCAGCGGGAGGTCCTCCTCGACCTGGAGGGACACGGCCGTGAGGAGATCTTCCCCGACGTCGACCTGTCCAGGACCGTGGGCTGGTTCACCACCATCCACCCCGTCAGGCTCGACGCGGGTCCCGCCGACTGGACCGACCTTCCGGGGCCCACCGCCGCGCGGGCGATAAAACGCGTCAAGGAGCAGCTCCGTGCGACTCCCGGCGAAGGCATCGGTTACGGCCTGCTCCGCCACCTCAACCCCGTCACCGCGCGGGAGCTGGCCCGCTGTCCCGTACCGGAGTTGGCCTTCAACTACCTCGGCCGCGTCGAGGCCGCCACAGGTGCGGACTGGTCCCCGGCGCCTGAGTCGGAGGCGGTGGGCGGTGGGCACGCGGACGACCTCGCGCTCCCGCACGCGCTGGAGGTCAACGCCCTCACCAGGGACCTGCCGGACGGGCCGCGCCTCTCGGCGACCTGGTCGTGGGCCGGGCGCCTGTACGGCGAGGAGCAGGTCAGGGAACTGGCTGAGGCGTGGTTCACCGCCCTCACCGGCCTGTCCCGACACACCGGAGACGGCCTGACCCCGTCGGACCTGCTGATTTCCATCAGCCAGGAAGAGATCGACGCGTTCGCGGCGGAACTCGACGCGGAGTGGAGCGCACGGTGAGCCAGCTTGAGGACATCCTGCCGTTGTCGCCGCTGCAACAGGGCCTGTTCTTCCACGCCGTGTTCGACGAGGCGGCGCCCGACGTCTACACCGCGCAGCTCGTGCTGGAGCTGGAGGGCGCCCTCGACGTCCCCGCGCTGCGGGACGCGGCCTGCCGGCTGGTGCACCGCCACGCCAACCTGCGGGCCTCGTTCCGGCAGCGGGCGGGGGGAGATCCCGTGCAGCTGGTGCACCGGCGGGTGGAGGTGCCCTGGCGGGAGGTGGCGGGAACCGACGCCGAGACGGTGGCCGCCGAGGAGCGGGCCCGGCGGTTCGACCTGTCCCGGCCGCCGTTGATGCGGTTCGTGCTGGTACGGAGTGGCACCCAGAGATACCGGCTGGTTTTCACCAACCATCACATCCTGCTGGACGGCTGGTCGACACCGCTGCTGGCGGCCGAGCTGTTCGCGCTGTACTCGGGCCAGGAGCCCGCCCCCGCGCCGCCGTACCGCAACCATCTGGCCTGGCTGGCACGCCAGGACCGGGCCGCCGCGCGGGAGGCGTGGTGCCGCGCCCTGGACGGGGTAGCCGGGCCGACCCTCGTAGCCCCGGACCTCGCCACCCGGACGCCGGTGAATCCCGGATGCGTCCGAGCCCACCTCGACGAGGACCTCACCGGCCGCCTCACCTCTGTGCTGCGCGCCCGATCGCTCACCCTCAACACGGCGGTCCAGGGGGTCTGGGCGCTGCTACTGGCCCAGCTGACCGGCCGCGACGACGTCGTCTTCGGCGGTACGGTCTCCGGCCGCCCACCCGAGCTGCCCGGCGCCGAACGCATGATCGGGCTGTTCATCAACACCCTGCCGGTCCGGGTACGGCTGCACCCCGCCGAGACCCTGGCCGGGCTGCTCGAACGCCTCCAGGCGGAGCAGTCCGAGTTGTTCGCCCATCACCACCTCGGCCTGTCCGACATCCAGCGCGCCTGCGGGCTGGGGCGGCTCTTCGACACCATGACGGTCCTGGAGAACTACCCTCTCGACACCGCGACCCTGAACGACCGTTCCGCGGAAGCGGGCGTGGAGGCGGGACTGCGGCTCGCGGGTGCCTCGGGCAGCGACGCGACCCACTACCCGCTGGCCCTGGCGGTCGTCCCCGGTGAGCGCCTCTCCCTGCGACTCGACCATCGCCCCGACGTCGTCCCGCACGCCGAGGCCGTCGGGCTCCTGGACAGGCTCGTCCTTCTTCTCGGGGCCGTCGCCGCCGACCCCGAGCTGCCGCTCGCCCGGCTCGACCCGCTCTCCGCCGACGAGCGCGTCCGGATCCTTGACGAGTGGAACGGCCCCGAACCCCCTCCCGTGCCCGGGGCCGCGGCGACGATCGCGATTGCCTTCGCCGAGCGGGCGCGGCGGGCGCCGGACGCCGAGGCCGTCGTCGGCGACGGCTTCTCCCTCAGCTACGCCGAGCTGGACGGCCGGGCCAACCGGCTGGCTCACCGGCTGATCGGGCTGGGCGTCCGCCCTGAGACGCCGGTCGCGGTCCTGCTCGACAGGTCCGCCGACGTGGTCGTGACGACCCTGGCCATCGCCAAGGCGGGGGGAGCCTACGTCCCGATCCACCACGGCTACCCACCGGACCGGATGAGCTGGGTGATGGCCGACACCGGCGCTCCGGTACTGGTGACCGACCGTTCCCCCGGATTCGAGCACGCCGCCCAGGTGGTCCGGGTGGACGAGCCCGTCCCGGCCGATCCGGCACCGCCGGAGCCACGGGTCGAGGTTCACCCCGAGCATCTCGCGTACGTCATCTACACCTCGGGTTCGACGGGAACACCGAAGGGGGTCGCGGTGCGGCAGTGCGACGTCGTGGCCCTGGCCGCGGATCGCAGGTGGGAACGGCACCGGCGGGTGCTGATGCACTCGCCGCACGCCTTCGACGCCTCCACCTACGAGATCTGGGTGCCGCTGCTCCGCGGCGGCACCGTCGTCATCGCGCCGCCGGGCGACCTCGGTCCCGGCGCGTTCGCCGGTCTCGTCGCCAGGCACCGCCTGACCGCGCTGTTCATCACGACGGCACTGTTCAACCTGGTCGCGGAGGAGGCGCCGGGCACGTTCGCGCCGCTCGCCGAGGTCCTCACCGGCGGTGAGGCCGCCTCGGCAGCGGCCATGCGCCGGGTGCTGGCGGCCTGCCCGCGGACCCTGCTCGGCCATGTCTACGGACCCACCGAGACCACGACGTACGCCACCCACCACCCTGTCTCCGCTGTCTCCCGCGCCGGCACGCCGCCCATCGGGCGGGCCATGGACGGCATGCGCGCCTACGTGCTGGACGGCTTCCTGCGGCCGGTCCCGCCGGGGGCACCGGGCGAGCTGTACCTGGCGGGCGCCGGGCTGGCCCGCGGTTATCTCGGCCGCCCGGCGCTGACCGCGGAACGGTTCGTCGCCTGCCCGTACGGCGGGCGGATGTACCGGACCGGGGACGTGGTCAGGTGGTCGGCGGACGGCGAGCTGGAGTACCTGACCCGTGCCGACCGCCAGGTCAAGCTCCGGGGGTTCCGCATCGAGCCGGCGGAGATCGAGGCGGCCCTGGCCGGGCACCCGGATGTCGTCCAGGTGGCCGTGACCGTCCGTGACCGCCGCCTGCTCGCCTACGTGGTCGGCGCCGTGGCGGCCGAGGAACTGCGGCGGTTCGCCGGGCGGACGCTCCCCGAGTACATGGTGCCGTCGTCGGTGATCGGCCTGGACGCGCTGCCGCTCACCCCGAACGGGAAGGTGGACCGCGCCGCCCTGCCCTCGGGGTCCGCTACCGCCGCGGGGCGTGACCCTCGCACCCCCGAGGAGGAGTCGCTCTGCCGGCTGTTCGCCCAGGTGCTCGGCCTGGAGCGGGTCGGCGCCGACGACGGGTTCTTCGACCTGGGGGGTGACAGCATCGGCGTGATCCGGCTGGTCTCCCTCGCGGCGCGGGAGGGGCTGGTGATCAGCCCGCGCGAGGTGTTCGCCCACCAGACGGCCGAGGCGCTCGCCCGCGCGCGGGGGAAGAGCACGCGGGACCTGGGAGAGGGCGGGCTGGAGATGCTGCTCCCGCTGCGTGCCTCGGGCTCCCGGCCGCCGCTGTTCTGCGTGCACCCCGGTGCCGGGCTCGGCTGGCCGTACGCGGGACTGCTCCGCCACCTCGGCCCCGACCAGCCCCTTTACGCCTTCCAGGCCAGGGTGTTGGCCGAGCCCGACTACGTGGCCCCGTCGATCGAGGCGATGGCCCTGGACTACCTGGAGCGCCTGCTCCAGGTCCGGCCGCACGGGCCGTACCGGCTGGCGGGCTGGTCCATGGGCGGTCTGATCGCCCACGCCATGGCCGTGGAGCTGCGCGAGCGGGGGGAGGAGGTCGCGCTGCTGGCGCTGCTCGACTCCTACCCGGGCCAGGAGATCAACCCGGACGAGCGCGATGTGCTGGTCGAGTTGCTCTCGGCCATCGACTACGACGGGCCGGGCGAGATCGGCGACGTCGTGGAGTTCCTGCGCGAGCGGGGCGGCCCGTACGCCACGCTGGACGAGCGGACGCTGACGGCGGTCTACCGGAACTACCGGAACGGTGTGAAGATTTCCGAGGAGTACGTACCGAGGATGTTCGAGGGGGATGTGCTCTTCGTGACCGCGGCACACGGCCACGAGGAGGGCGGTCCCACGGCTGCCGACTGGAAGCCGTACGTCACCGGCGCCATCCGTGATCACCAGGTCGCCTGCGACCATGCGAACATGTTGAGTCCCGGGCCCGTCGCGGAGATCGCCGCCCTTCTCAGAGAGGACACAGAGTGAGCAGCAACCCGTTCGAGGACCCCGAGGGCGTCTATCTGGCGTTGATCAACGACGAGGGCCAGTACTCTCTCTGGCCCGCCTGGTCGGAGATCCCGGCGGGCTGGACCGTCGCCTTCGGCGAGGACTCCAGGCAGGCCTGCCTGGACCACATCGAGGCCAACTGGACCGACATGCGGCCCAACAGCCTGATCCGGGCACACGAGGGAAACGTATGACCTGGCTGCGCTGCGCCTCCCCCCGCCCGGGGGCGACCACGCGGTTGTTCTGCTTCACGCACGCGGGCGGGTCGGCCACCGCCTACCGGGACTGGCCCGCGCTGCTACCCGGCTCCGTCGAGCTCCACGCGACGCAGCTGCCAGGCAGGGCGGACCGGTTCGGAGAGCCGTCGCCGGAGGACATGGACACGCTGGCCGACCTGGTGACCGAGGCGATGTCGCCACTGCTCGACCGGCGTTTCGCGCTGTTCGGGCACAGCATGGGAGCGACGCTCGCCTACGAGGTCACGCGCCGCCTGGAGGCCAGGGGACTCGCCCCGGCGCGGCTTCTGGTGTCCGGGGCGAGGGCACCGCACGAGTCCCGGGAGAGGCGCGCGATCTCGGAGTACGACGACGACCGCCTCGTCGCCGAGCTGGCCAAGCTCGGCGGTACCGAGGTGGAGATCCTCTCCCACCGGGCGATGCGCGAGATCGTCCTGCCCTACATCCGCGCCGACTTCCGGCTGGTCGAGGCCTACCGCCATCGCCCGGGGCCCCCGTTGCACACCCCGATCTCCGCCCTCGTCGGCGACGCGGACCCAGAGGTCACCCCGGCCCAGGCCAAGTCATGGGAGGCCCGCACGATCTCCGACTTCTCTCTCACGATCTTTCCCGGCGACCACTTCTACCTGCAGCCGCAGCGCGCGCCGGTGGTCGGGGAGATCACCCGGCTGCTCGCGGGCTGAGCGAGCCGATCAGAGGATGAGCGCGAAGCAGTCCGGCCGGTAGCCGCGGGGCATCGGCCCGGGAGTCTCCAGCGCCTTGTTGACATAGGAGAGCATCACCGGATCGAGCGCCTCCAGGTTGTGCCCGATGGCACCCTCGATGATCCCCTTGAGCGGGCAGTCGTCCTGGAGCATCCGGTTGGTCACCTGCTCGGGCGGCCCCTCGACGAAGGTCGAGGCGGCCTCCTGCTCGGCCTTCAGCCCGAGCGCGGTGTAGTCGACGCCGGGCTCGACCATGGAGGGGGTGTTGAGCTCCTTCATCAGGGCCGAGTCCGAGCGGAGCTCGTCGCAGACAGTCTCCCCGCCGCAGCTCCTGCGCAGCTCCCCGGTCAGCTCGTGGTGCGGCGCCCCCAGGGTGACCAGCTCGGACACCTTGCCCGACCCGCCCTCCGAGCGCAGGTACGCCCGGGGGACGATCCCCCCGAGGCTGTGCCCGACGATCGCCACCTTCCGGGCCCCGGTGGCCTGGAGCACCCCGTCCACGAAGTCGCCCAGCGTCCGGGCCGAGCGCCTGATCGAGTTGCTCCAGCCGTAGTCGAGGGCGAAGACGCAGTAGCCCTGTTTGCTCAGGTAGGGGGCCGCGACGGGCCAGGTCGCCGCGCCGGTGCTTCTCGCGCCGTGCACGAGCACCACCGGGTACGGCGCGTCCTCGCCGGGCCGGCAGTCGAAGTCGTTGGCCTTCGACAGTCCCGCCGAGGCCAGCCGCCTGGCCTCGGCGACCATGTCCACCTTGGGCGGCGGGGACGAGGACCGCCCGCCGGTGAGCGTGCCGGCCGCGACGGTGAGCACCGCGAACCCCGTCACGACACACAGGACGATCACGATGATGTGGCCGAGACGGAGCTGCCCCACTCGATCTCTCCTCAGAAAGAACGCCGGACAAGAGCCTTTCTCGCGACCCCGCTCCGGAGCTATGCCCCGCCCGCACCTGTTGCCGCCCCAAAGTTGGCACTCCGCGACAAGCGATTCCCCTGCCGATGCCACAGCCGGGGGTGTCTGCGCCCCGGAAGGCCACCCGGCTGGCGGATTGTGTCGAAGAGTTGGCCTTCCTTGGGCAGTGAGTGCCCATGAGGCGAGGCGCGGGGGCCGTTAGCGTCAGCCTGTGGGTGAACGAGTACTGATCGCGCTCGGTGGCAACGCGATGACGGGGCCCGACGGCGGGGCCTCACCCGGTGACCAGCGCCGTGCGGTCGAGCAGGCCGTCCGCCATGTCGCCGCGCTCGTCGCGGACGGCCACCGGGTGACCCTCACCCATGGCAACGGCCCCCAGGTCGGCAACCTGATCCTGAAGAACCAGCTCGCCGCGCACGTCGTGCCTCCGGTGCCGCTCGACTGGTGCGGGGCGCAGACGCAGGCCACCATAGGCACCCTCGTCCTCAACGCGCTCGACGGCCGCGCGGCCGTCGTGGTCACCCGCACGCTCGTCGACCCCGCCGACCCGGCCTTCCAGGACCCGGTCAAGCCGATCGGCCGCTACTTCAGCGAGGCGGAGGCCCGTCGATTCGAGGAGCTCGGGCAGACCTGGCGCCGCTTCGACCGGGGCTGGCGCCGCGTGGTGGCCTCTCCCGAGCCGCTGGAGATCCTCGACGCCCCCGCGATCGCCGCGCTGGTGGCCGCCGGCTTCACCGTCGTGGCCGCGGGTGGTGGCGGCGTGCCCGTGGCCCGCGACGCCGGAGGGCGGCTGGGCGGGGTCGAGGCCGTGATCGACAAGGATCTGGCGGCGGCGGTGCTCGCCCGGGACGTGCGGGCCACGGTCCTGGTCATCGCGACGGACGTCCCGGGGGCCGTCGTCGGGTTCGGCACGGCCCAGGCCAGACCCCTGGGCGCGGTCACCGCGGCCGAGTTGCGCGTACTGCACGCCGCCGGGCACTTCGCCGGCGGCAGCATGGGGCCGAAGGTCGAGGCCGCGCTGCGCTTCGTCGAGCAGGGCGGCGACCGGTCGGTGATCACCTCCCTGGAGAACATCGGGGCGGCGCTCACCGGCGAGAGCGGCACCGTGGTGCGAAAGTGAACACGACGCGATTGAAAGGTGGCAGGGATGCCGGAACCCATTGAAGTGCGCAAGGTGCCCATCGAGAGCGTGACCGACGCCTCCGGGCTGGCCCGGCTCATCGACGACGGGGTGATCGAGGCGCACCGGGTGCTCGCGGTGATCGGCAAGACCGAGGGCAACGGCGGGGTGAACGACTACACCCGGATCCTGGCCGACAGGGCCTTTCGCGAGGTGCTGGAGGCCAAGGGGCATCCTTCCCCCCAGAGTGTGCCGCTGGTGTGGTCGGGTGGCACCGACGGCGTGCTCAGCCCGCATGCCACGATCTTCGCCACCACGGCGAACGCCGAGCCGAGCGACGAGCCGCGGGTGAGCGTCGGCATCGCGATGAGCGATGTGATCCTGCCCGAGGACATCGGCCGGCCCGCGATGGTGGAGAAGGTCGCCGCCGGAGTGCGTGAGGCCATGAAGCTGGCCGGGATCGACGACCCCGCCGACGTCCACTATGTCCAGACCAAGACCCCGTTGCTCACCCTGTCCACGATCAACGACGCCAAGTCGCGCGGCAAGGACGTGGTGATCGAGGACACCGGCCCGTCGATGGACATCTCCAACTCCACCACCGCGCTCGGTATCGCCGTCGCGCTCGGCGAGATCGAGATGCCTGCCGCCGACCAGATCCACCGCGACCTGTCGCTCTACTCCTCCGTCGCGTCCTGCTCCTCCGGCGTCGAGCTGGACCGGGCCCAGATCGTGGTCGTCGGCAACGTACGTGGCATCGGCGGCCGCTACCGGATCGGCCACTCGGTCATGCGGGACGCGCTGGACGCCGACGGCATCTGGGAGGCCATCCGCTCCAGCGGCATCGAGCTGCCCGACCGCCCCCATCCCTCCGACCTGGGCGACCGGCTGGTCAACGTCTTCATGAAGTGCGAGGCCGACCCGTCGGGCAGCGTGCGGGGCCGCCGCAACATCATGCTCGACGACTCCGACGTGCACTGGCACCGCCAGATCAAGGCCACCGTGGGCGGCGTCGCGGCCAGCGTCACCGGCGACCCGGCCGTGTTCGTCTCGGTCGCCGCGGTCCACCAGGGCCCGAGCGGCGGCGGCCCGGTGGCCGCCATCGCCGACCTCGGCTGACGGGGACGCGCTCGGGCGGGGGCGGAAATCCTCCCCGAGCGCCACCGCGGGTAGGCTCCCGGTTCGTGCCGAGTATTCCGCAGCCCCTGGTCCCCGGCGACGACGGCGCCGCCGACGCCGCCGTGACATCCGCGCTCGCCGCCTTCGCCGCGGGGGAGGCGGAGGCCGGTGCGGTCGTCGCCGCGCTGAGCGGGACACGGCTGCTGGTGCCCGTGGTCGCCCTGCTGAAGGAGTCGGAGATCGGCGAGCACGGGTTGCGGCAGGAGAAGGAGAGCGAGATGGCTCTGCCGAAGCTCGTCGGCGCGGACGGGCGCGAGGCGGTGCTCTCCTTCACCGGGATGGAGCCGCTGCGGCGGTGGCGCCGGGACGCCAGGCCCATCCAGGCCACGATCCTTCAGGTCTGCCAGGCGGCGGTGCACGAGAACACCGCCGCGGTGGTGATCGACGTCGCGGGCCCGGTGCCCTTCGTGATCGAGGGTGCTCTGCTGCGGGCACTCGCCGCGGTCAAGTCGGGCACCCTTGACGAGCTGGGCCCCGAGGTCACAGTGGCACGGATGGAAGAGATCGCCGAGCCTCCCAGACGTCGGCGGTTCGGTTGGCCACCGCGTGGACGAGGTTGATCGTCAGAATCGCCGGGGCGATCACGGCGACGAACCCGCCGAAGTCGCGTTCGAAGACCAGGGCGAGGATCACGGCGGTCACGCCGTTCTGCTGGGCAAGCCCCAGGTGTACCCGGTCGATCAGCGGCAGGCCGTGGGTGAGCACCAGCGCGGCGACCATCTGCGCGGCGTACGCGGCCAGCCCGAGCAGCACCCCCATGCCCATGTTCGTCCCGCCGACGAGCAGCAGGCCCATCAGGAACGCGGACAGCGCGAACGCCGCGCTCACCGCCCGCCCCAGCCAGCGCGCGTCGGGCATGCGCAGGTAGAGCCCGGCGGTCGCCAGGCCGAGCATGAGGGAGCTCCACGCGGCCGACACGACGGCCCCGACCGCCGTCAGGTAGGTCAGCACCGGCGGAGCGTTCCTGACCAGCCGCCAGAGCAGGTAGACCCCGGCCGCGAACAGCACGTTCAACCCCAGGTCGGCGAAGTACGAGGCCGACAGGCCGCCCCCTCCCGAGCCGCTGACCAGTGCCGCCGCGTAGACGGCCAGGATGATCGTCACCGGGTCGTCGAAGGAGGACCACGCCCCGAGGATCGTCTTCGCCTGGCTTGAGAGCCGGCTGTTCCGCATCACCCCGGCGACCGAGAGCGGGTCGATCTGGGCGACCACCACCGCCATGATCAGTGCCCGGGGGTCGCCCGAGACGAGGTAGACGACACCGGCGATGAACGCCGTCTTGAGCAGCACCCCGACGGTGACCGCGAGCACGATCAGCCGGGAGTGCTCCCTGGCCTCGGCGCGGTCGATCCCGTGCGTGCTGCCGTACAGGCCGATCGCCAGCAACAGGCTGCTGAACAGCACGTACGCGCTTGAGTGTTCCAGATCACGCAGACCGCCCAGGTCGGCGGCCAGCCAGCCGAGACCGACGACGACGATCAAGAGCCCGATTCGGGCCACCGTTCACTCCCTGGGATGGATCGCAGGTGCCCCTGAGGTCTCGCGGGGCGTTGTCGCTGGTTGATCGGCGGAAGGGTGAAGTGCCCGCGGATCGTGTCCACGAGTTTGGCCATCTTGTCGTCGGCGACGTCGACCCTGCGCTGGTCCAGCGTCACCCCGATCAGGTAACGGGTCTCGTCGATCCAGTAGAAGAACATGGCCCCGCGCTCCACGTCGAGGACCGTGCGGATCAGGACGCCGCCCTCCAGCCGGCGCAGCTGCTGGTTGAGCCGCTGGGTGAGCCAGTTGAGCTGGTTGCCCGCCTTGAGATAGATCCTCCGGCGCTCCTCCGGGTCGGTGTCGTGGAAGAAGTGGGCCAGGTCCGCGTCGTCGAGCACGTCGGTGTAGAAACAGCACCGCAGGTCGCCGAAGTAGGCCACGAAGTGCAGGTCCTCCTGGTCGACCATGGCGACGCAGCTGGTCAGCGCCTTCTCCACCGAGGGGCCGATGTCCGGCAGGGTACGGATCAGGATCTCCGACTCGCCGATCACCCTGCGCTTGGTGGCGGTGGGCAGCGGGCCCATCCCGGCCTCCAGGTACGGCAGGTAGAGGCCCCGGCGATACTGGATGAGCAGGTAGACGCCGGTGACGAAGGCGAACGCGCTCACCCCCGTGGTGATCAGGCCGTGCAACTCGCCGGGCAGCCCGCCCCGCCAGAGCACGGGACCGAACGCCGCCACGAACCCCAGCACCACCTCGACAGCCGCGGTGCCCGTCAGCGCGATCACCATCAGCACCGGCAGCCGTGCCCTGATCCGGCCGAGCACGGTGGAGATGAGGGCGAGCATCACGATCACCAGGACCACGGTGGCCGCGCGGGCCACGTCGTACTCCTCGCCCTCGATGTACCAGGCGAGGAGTTCGAGCAGCACCGGAAGGAGAACGAATGACGCGATGACCGCGGGCAGCTTGCTGAAGCGATCCGTGTCCATGCGCACCGTCCCTCCGGACCTGGGGGTCGGATACAGCCTCCGTGATCATCGCGAGCCCCGTCAATGACCTTCGAGGTCACTTCGAACCCTCAGATCCCCGGCGGGGCAGGGGTTCGCGGATTATGGTCGCTCCGTGAGCGAGTATGCCGACCGGGCCCACCGGCCCCCCAGCCGTCCCCGGGTCCGCGGGGCGGTGGTCTCGTGAGTCTCGTGGCGGCGCCGCTCCTCCCGGTCCTGGCGGCGGCCGCGTCGGGTGCGGTGATCGGGCTGTGGACGCGGCGGGTGGTGGCCCGCCACTCGGCGCCCGACGGAGAGCGGCCCGGGCGGCCCCGGCCGGTGGCGGGGGCCGTGGAGGTGACCACCGCGGTGGTGCTGGCCGCTCTCGTACTGCGGGCGCTGTGGCCCGGCACGCCCGCGGGGACGGCGAGCACCGCGGCCGGCAGGGCGGGGGAGCTGCTCGCCTTCGGGGGACTGGCGGTGGTCGCCGTCGCCCTGTCCTTCGTCGACGTCGCCGTCCACCGGCTGCCCGACCGGCTCACCCTGGCCGCCTACCTGGGAATCGCCGTACCGCTCGCCGCGTCGGCCCTTGTCGACGGCCGCCTCGGCGATCTGCTCGGCGCGGGTCTGGGCGGCCTCGCCCTGGCGGGCTTCTACCTGGTGCTGCTCCTGATCAATCCGGCGGGAATGGGGCTGGGCGACGTCAAGTTCGCGGCGAGCCTGGGCACCGCCCTCGGCTGGCTGGGCTGGGACACCCTGGTCACCGGGGCCTTCCTCGGTCTGGTGGCCGGGGGCGTCTACGGGGCCGCCCTGATGGTCCTGCGCCGCGCGGGCCGCAAGAGCGAGATCCCCTTCGGCCCCTTCATGGCCGTCGGCGCCCTCGCCGCGGTCCTCACCGCGCTCTGACCGCCGGCGGATGTCTCACTGGGTGAACCGGGGCCATTCCAGTGAGCGACACATGGAAGACTTGTCAGCATGTTGCGTTGGCTGACCGCCGGAGAGTCTCACGGCCCCGAACTCGTCGCGATCCTGGAAGGCCTGCCCGCAGGGGTGGAGGTGACCACCGCCCAGCTGGACGAGGCGCTGCGCCGTCGCCGCCTCGGTTACGGCCGCGGGGCACGGATGAAGTTCGAGCAGGACGTCGTCACCATCGTGGGCGGGGTCCGTCACGGCCGCACGCTCGGCAGTCCCGTCGCCATCCGGGTGGGCAACACCGAGTGGCCCAAGTGGGAGACGGTCATGGCGGCCGACCCCGTCGACCCGGCCGTGCTGGAGGGGCAGGCGCGCAACGCGCCGCGCTCCCGCCCCCGTCCGGGCCACGCCGACCTCGCGGGCATGCAGAAGTACGGCTTCGACGACGCCCGCCCGGTACTCGACCGGGCCAGCGCCCGCGAGACCGCGGCCCGTGTCGCGCTCGGCCAGGTGGCGCGGAGCTTCCTCAAGCAGGCCCTCGGCGTCGACATCGTCAGCCACGTCGTCTCGATCGGCGGGGCGGCGACCACCCCCGGTGTCATCCCCGGCCCCGACGACCTGGCGGCGATCGACGCCGACCCGGTGCGCTGCGCCGACCCGGAGGGCAGCGCGGCGATGGTCGCCGAGATCGACAAGGCGCACAAGGACGGCGACACCCTCGGTGGCGTCGTCGAGGTGGTCGCCTACGGTCTGCCGCCGGGCCTGGGCAGCTACACCCACTGGGACCGCCGCCTCGACGCCCGCCTCGCGGCCGGCCTGATGGGCATCCAGGCGATCAAGGGTGTCGCCGTCGGCGACGGCTTCGAGACCGCCCGCCGCCCCGGCTCCCTGGCCCACGACGAGATCGAGAACACCTCCGGTGGCATCCGCCGGATCACCAACCGGGCCGGTGGCGTCGAGGGCGGCATGACCAACGGCGAGCCGCTGCGCGTCAGCGCGGCGATGAAGCCGATCTCCACGGTCCCCAGGGCGCTGGCCACCGTCGACGTGCTGACCGGCGAGGCGGCCAAGGCCCACCACGAGCGCTCGGACGTGTGCGCGGTCCCGGCCGCCGCGATCGTCGCGGAGGCCATGGTGGCGCTGATCCTGGCCGACGCCGCGATCGAGAAGTTCGGCGGAGACTCCGTCGAGGAGGTCACTCGTAACCTGTCCGGCTACCTCTCCTCGTTGGTGATCAAGTGAGCGGGCGCCAGGCCGGCGAGCCGCGGTCCAAGGAGGGCAGATGAGTCCCCGTGCAGTGTTGATCGGCCCTCCGGGGTCGGGCAAGTCGACCATCGGACAGCTCCTGGCCGACCGGCTCGGGGTCGCCTTCCGCGACACCGACACCGACGTCGAGCGCACGGCGGGCAAGCCGGTGAGCGACATCTTCATCGAGGACGGCGAGGAGATCTTCCGCGAGCTGGAGGCCGACGCCGTACGGCGGGCGCTGGCCGAGCACGACGGCGTGCTCTCCCTCGGTGGCGGCGCGATCCTCGCCGAGGCCACCTGCGAGCTGCTGGCCGAGCATCCGGTGGTCTACCTGGAGGTCGGTCTCGCCAACGCCGTCCAGCGGGTGGGCCTGGCCTCGGCGCGGCCGTTGCTCGTGCTGAACCCGCGCAGCCGGCTGAAGAAGCTGATGGACGCCCGCCGCCCCATCTACGAGAAGCTGGCCAGGATCGTCGTGGTGACCGACGAGCGCGAGCCCGGCCAGATCGTCGACGAGATCGTGAGAGGCCTGGAACCGTGACGATCTCCAGGATCAAGGTCGCCGGCGAGAGCCCGTACGACGTGGTGGTCGGCACCGGAGTGCTCGGTGAGCTGCCCGGCCTGCTCGGGCCGAAGGTCCGCACCGTCGCGGTGATCCACCCCGAGAGCCTGCCGGAGATCGCCCGCCCGGTCTGCGGCGCGATCGAGGCGGCCGGGTACGAGGTGGTCCCGCTGCCGGTGCCCGACGCCGAGCGCGCCAAGACCGTCGAGGTGGTCGCGGAGCTCTGGTCGGCCTTCGGCCGCGCGGGCGTCACCCGGTCCGACGCCGTGGTCGGCGTCGGCGGAGGGGCGACCACCGACCTGGCCGGGTTCGCCGCCGCCACCTGGCTGCGCGGTGTCAAGGTGGTGCAGGTGCCGACGACACTGCTCGGCATGGTCGACGCGGCCGTGGGCGGCAAGACCGGTATCAACACCCCCGAGGGCAAGAACCTGGTCGGGTCCTTCCATCCGCCGGCGGGGGTCCTGTGTGACCTGGCCACCCTGGTCTCGGTGCCCCGCGACGACTACGTGGGCGGCCTCGCGGAGATCATCAAGGGTGGTTTCATCGCGGACCCGAAGATCCTCTCTCTCATCGAGGACGACCCCGAGGGGGCCAGGCTCCCCGAGGGGCGGCACACCCGCGAGCTGATCGAGCGCAAGATCCAGATCAAGGCCGACGTCGTCGGCGCCGACCTGCGCGAGGGCGGCCTGCGGGAGATCCTCAACTACGGTCACACCCTGGCACACGCCATCGAGCGCGTCGAGCGGTACCGGATGCGCCACGGCGAGGCCGTCGCGATCGGCATGGTCTACGCGGCCGAGCTGTCCCATCTGGACGGCAGGATCGGCACCGACCTCGTGGAGCGGACCAGGTCCATTCTGACCTCGGTCGGGCTGCCCACCGCCTACCGCCGTGAGGCCTGGCCCGAGCTCCGCGACCACATGCGCCTCGACAAGAAGAGCCGCGGCGCCATGCTGCGCTTCGTCCTCCTGGACGACCTGGCGAAGGTGTCCCCGCTGTCCGATCCCTCGGAGGAGCTTCTCGAAGCCGCCTATCGGAAGATCGCCCGGTAAGCCTCACGGCGCCGGCGGGCGCGGCGACCCGGGGTTTGGGGTCGCCCCCGGGCGGGAGACGCCGGTCGTGCGCCAGGCGCGTGGCACGCCGTCGCCAAGAGCACCACCTGAACCCGGGCGACCCGGAACCTCCAGCGGGAGGCGGCCCCTGACGATCCCGGTGCCGGGGTCGCCGGGGGCCGAGGCGGTTTCAGGAGGCGCTGAGGCGCTTGAGGGCGCTGCGGACCTTCGCCGGGTCGTTCGTGGGCCAGAAGGGCGGCAGGGAGTCGCGCAGGAACCCGGCGTAGCGGGCCGTCGCCAGCCGGGGGTCCAGCACCGCGACCACGCCCTTGTCGTGCTGGCTGCGGAGCAGGCGGCCCGCGCCCTGTGCGAGGAGCAGCGCGGCGTGGGTGGCGGCGACCGACATGAACCCGTTGCCGCCCTTGGCGGCCACATGGCGCTGGCGGGCGGAGCTGAGCGGGTCGTCCGGGCGGGGGAAGGGGATGCGGTCGATGATGACCAGGCGCAGCGAGGGGCCGGGGACGTCGACGCCCTGCCAGAGGGAGAGCGTGCCGAACAGGCAGGTCGGCTCGTCCTCGGCGAACTGCTTGACCAGCAGCATCGTGGAGTCGTCGCCCTGGCAGAGCAGCGGCACGCTCAGCCGGTCGCGCAGGGCCTCGGTGGCCGCCTTGGCGGCCCGCATCGAGGAGAACAGGCCGAGGGTGCGGCCCCCGGCGGCCTCGATCAGCTCGGTGATCTCGTCGATGTAGGCCTCGGGCAGGCCGTCACGCCCCGGCTGGGGCAGGTGCTTGGCGACGTAGAGGATGCCGCTGCGGGGGTGGTCGAAGGGAGAGCCGACGTCGATGCCGTTCCAACCGGCCCGGCTCTTGCCGGCCTTCTTCCCGGACCTGGGGTCGGCGCGCTCCTCGCCTGTCTCCTCCGCCTCCTTCCTGCCGCCCTCGGCGCCAAGGCCCCACTGGCGGGCCAGACCGTCGAAGGCGCCGCCCAGGGCGAGCGTGGCCGAGGTCAGGATGACCGTACGGTCACCGAAGAGCCTGTCGCGGAGCATGCCCGCCACGGTCAGCGGTGCCACCCGCAGCAGGGGAGGCCGCCGGTCGGTGCCCGCCTCCAGCCAGACCACCTCGGCCCGGTCGACCTCCTCGGCGTGGCCGAAGGCGTCGAGCATGCGCTGCGCGGTGTCGTGCACCTCGTCCAGGGAGGTGAAGGCCGCCTTGCGCAGTCCCGCGCCCTCCGGGTCGTCCTTGTCGCCGGTGCGCGGGCCAAGGGCGGTGATGCACGCCCACGCCGAGTCGCGGATCAGGGCGAGCGTCAGCCCGAGCACATCGGGAAGCTCGTCGAGGCGCCCGGCGGGGGCTGCGGCGAGGAGGGCCTTGAGGTCCTCTCCGGCCTCCATGAGCCGGTCGGCCAGGTGCTGCTCGATGAGCTTGCCGACCCGCCGCACGGTCACCGCGACCATGGTCTCCGACAGCTCGCCGCTGACCACCGAGGTGACGCGGTCGACCAGCTCGTGGGCCTCGTCGACCACGACCACCTCGTGCTCGGGCAGGAGCGGGAAGTCCTCCATCGCGTCGATGGCGAGCAGCGCGTGGTTGGTCACGACCACGTCGGACTCGCCGGCGCGGGCGCGGGCCAGTTCGGCGAAGCACTCCATGCCACTCGGGCAGCGCGTGGCTCCCAGACACTCCCTGGCGCTGACCGAGAACTGGCGCCAGGCCTGCTCGTTGACGCCGGGGACCAGCTCGTCGCGGTCACCGGTCTCGGTCTCGTTCGCCCACTCCTGGATGCGCTGGACCATCCGGCCCGTCGCGTTGACCTCCCGGGGGTCGAAGAGCTGGTCCTGCTCCTCGTCGGGCCACCCCGCGCTCGCCTTGTAGCGGCACAGGTAGTTGCGGCGGCCCTTGAGGATCGCGAACGTGGGCTCGTGCGGCAGCTGCGGGGCGAGGGCCTTGGCGAGGCGGGGCAGGTCGCGGTCGACGAGCTGGCGCTGGAGCGCGATGGTGGCGGTGGAGACGACCACGGCCCCCTTGGAGGTCATCGCGTGCCTGATCGAGGGGATCAGGTAGGCCAGTGACTTGCCGGTGCCGGTGCCCGCCTGGACGGCCAGGTGGTCGCCCGACTCGATCGCGTGCTGCACCGCCCTCACCATGGTGATCTGTCCGGGGCGTTCGACCCCGCCCACCGCCTCGACGGCGGTGCTCAGCAGATCCTCAACCGGGGGGATATCCACCTTTGAGGAGACGTCTTCGGGAGCGGTGATGGAGTCGGTCGGCACGACAGCCAACCGTACCGGCTCGCCCCGACAAGCGTGGCGGCTCCGGCGGGGGCGGTGCGCCCCCGTCTTCCTCGCCGACTCCGGAAGACCGGCACCTCCGGTTGGTGATCCACGTGTCGCGGGTCCTGTTCCCGGTTCGGAAAGACGACCCGCCGGATCATCACCGGGGTGCTCCCGCGCGCGGTCATCGGGATCGCCGCGCGCAGGCCCCGTCGTTCACGGCGGGGAGGAAACGCGGAAAACGGTGCCGTCCGGTGGCGGTGAGTGACAGACTCGGTGCGTGCCGGTGACGGAAATGCTCAAACTCGCGCCCTCGCCCGAGCGGGGGCAGAGGCAGTGTGCGGACCTGCGCTCGTGGGGTTCTCATCGACCGCGGATGTTCGTGACGTACAAAGTGATTTCGGCCGGGGTGGTCGTGCGGCCGGTGGATCCGCGCGGCACCTTCCGCAGCTGTCCGGGGAGCGGCCATATCGACACACGGAATCGTTCTACCCGGGATGACTTTCGCGGTGTTTCGTGCGGGCTCGCCGGCCCGGCGGATTACTTCGCGGCGATCGATATCGGCCGCCGGGCGGTGTGCCACGTTGCCGGCGACGCGGCCTGAACCGTCGAATCCATCGACGGCGAGGAGTTGCCGCCCCGGCCCCGGGGCCGGGAGGCTGACCTGGGCGTATGGCCTTTCCCTTGTGAGGGTCAAGCCTGGGAGGACATCTGGGCCCTGGAGCGGGTTCCCCTGCTCTTGAGCTTACGCTCGGATATAGTCCCCTTTAGGTGTTCCAATGCGTACCCTTTGCTCGTTAGGCGGTGACCGAGAGTGATGGTCGGCGTGACGGTGTCCGCCGCGATTGCACTGCGATTGCGCCGCGTGAGGTGCGATTGCCCTGCAAAGTCCCTGCTCGAACTGGATGTTTGGGGCGTTTGAGTACATTATGTCCTCCATGTCGGAAGTTGTCCCGTTGCCGTCGTTCGGCGAGGTGTTCTTTGACGAGCGTGGCCAGGAGCGGGTGCTCCGGGTCACCTGGCACGAAGGCACGCTGGTGCTGAGCCTGTGGCGCGGCGAGATGTGCACCGCGAGTTTCCGCATGCCCATGAACGACGTGGGGCGGCTGGTCGACACCCTTGACGAGGGCTTCGTCCAAGCCGGTGGGCAGTACCCCGACGAGGTGGGCGAGCCCGTTCACCCCGAGCAGCGCCCCCCTGCCGAGCAGCAGGTCCACAGTGAGTATCCCGGCACCGGTCAGTACGCCAGACCGCGGCCCGAGGACTACGCCCAGCCCCAGCAGTATCCCGACCCGTCCGGTCACGTCCCCGTGCCGGAGGAGCCCCGCCAGGTTCCCGCGCTCGGGCCGAACGACGTGCTCGTCGCGCGGGGAGTGGTGCCTCCGCCGGATCGGCCCGACTGGTCGCAGGATCGGATGGCGCCGGGGCACGGCTCCTCCGACGCCGTGCCGCGCGAGAACATGATCGTGAACGACGCCCTGCCCTACGGGCAGCCGCACTCCTTCGATCCGCTCGGTACGGGCCCGGTGTCCGGTGAGGCCGCCTACCAGATGCCGGGCGGCTACCCGCCCGCGCAGCAGCCCGCTCCGTACGGCGCCCAGCAGCCGGACCCCTACGGTGCGCCCGCGCAGCAGCCCGCCGACCGGTTCGGCGCCCAGCAGTCCGATCCGTACGGCGTGCCGCCCCAGCAACGGCCCGTCGACCCGTTCGCGCCGCACGCCGACCAGTTCCCCAACTCCGCCCGCCGGCCGGACCCCGACCAGTACGGGCAGGGGAACTCGACGGACCCCTTCGGGTTCGCCGCCCAGCAGCAGGCCGGGGGCCACGGGATCCAGCAGCCCGACCCGTACGGTTATCCGGCTCCCGCGCAGCCGGATCCCTACGCGTTCGGCACCGCACAGCCGCACCAGGCCGGTCATCCCGCCGACCTCAGAGACCTGTACGGCTCGCCACCCGCCTACCCGCAGCAGGACGTCGATCCGTCCGACCCGCTGGGTCTGGGAGGCCAGTCCGCGCCCGACCAGAGGCTGCCGCGCCCCTATCTCCAGGACCCGCCGCACTCCACGGGCGAGAGGCTCCGCCCCGAACAGGGCTACGACGACCGGTACGACCGCCGCCATGACGAGCACCAGTACGACGACAGGCGCCGCGAGGGACGGCGCCGCGACAACCGGGACGAACGCCGGGAGTGGTGACTCTCCAGGGGACGTGAGTTCCCCGGAGGCGGGTTCCGTCGTGTCCCGGGTACGAGATCCACATCCGGGAGTAGCGTCGTTCTGTCCGCCGAATGTGAGGTCCGGCGCTGTGTGACGGTGTCCGCCGTCCCGGCCGGTTCACGAGGCGCGCGGAGGCACGGAAGCCGATCGATCCCTATCGGGCGGGGTGGCGTGGACCAGTCGACCGTGGTGCAGACACTGGCCGTGTCGGTCCTCGGCATCGCGGTGGCCGCGGTCGCCAGGCGCAGGGGGTGGCCGACGCCGCTGCTGCTGGTGCTCGCGGGCCTGGTGCTGTCGCCGATCTTCCCCGAGTACGAGCTCGACCCCGACCTGGTCCTGCTGGTCTTCCTGCCCCCGCTGCTCTACTCGGCGGCGGTCGACAGCTCCTACCTGAGGCTCAAGGACTTCCGCAGGCCGATCGGGCTGCTCTCGATCGGCCTGGTGCTGTTCACCACGCTGGTCGTCGGGTGGATCACCCACCTGCTCCTGCCCGAGCTGCCATCGGCCGCCGCGTTCGCGCTGGGCGCGATCGTGGCCCCACCTGACGCGGTCGCCGCCGTCGCCGTGGCCCGCAGGCTCGGGTTGCCCCGCAAGACGGTCACCATCCTGGTGGGGGAGAGCCTGTTCAACGACGCCACCGCGCTCACCGCCTACCGGGTGGCGGTCGCGGCCGCGCTGGGAGGGGGCATCACCTGGCTGGAGGTCACCGTCGACTTCGCCCGGTCCGCGGTGGGCGGGGTGCTGATGGGCCTTGGGCTCGCCTGGATCCTGGCCCGGGTGCTGATCCGGCTGCGTGACCCGCTCATCGAGAACACCGTCATGCTGCTCGCCCCGTTCGCCGTCTACCTGGCGGCTGAGAGCGTGCACGTCTCCGGTGTGATCGTCGTGGTGATCGTCGGGCTCTACATCGGCCATCGCCTGCCCAGGGCGGGCTTCGGTACCCGGCTGCTGTCCGAGGCGGTCTGGCGGGTTCTCGGGTTCTTCCTGGAGACGATCGTCTTCGCGCTGATCGGTCTGCAGTTCTGGCCGATCATGAGAGGGCTGGAGTGGGCCGACCCGTGGAAGCTCGCCGGGATGGCACTGGTCGTCTTCGCCGCCGTGGTGGTCACCAGGGTGGTCTGGCTCGTGCCCGGCATCTACCTGCCCCGGATCCTGTCCGCGAAGATCCGCGAGAGCGAGCCCCACGCGCCGACCTGGAAGCAGGTGGCCGTCGTGAGCTGGGCGGGCATGCGCGGAGTGGTCTCCCTCGCCGCGGCCTTCGCCATCCCGCAGACCCTGCGAGGCCGCGACCTGCTGCTCTTTCTCACCTTCTCGGTGGTGATCGGCACCCTCCTGGTCCAGGGCCTGACGTTCCCGGCGCTGATCCGCAGGTTGAAGGTCTCCAACGAGCGGGAGATCTACACCGACAACCTGGCCGAGGCGGCCGCCCAGCAGGCGGCCACCTCCGCCTCGCTGGCCCGGCTGGACGAGCTGGTGGGCGAGGGCGTCGACGAGGTCTATCGGGAGGTCGTCGACCAGCTCAGGGCACGTGCCGAGCGCCGTACCCTCACCGCCTGGGAGCGACTGGGCAGCGGTACGGGACCACAGGGGGAGGAGACGCCCAGCACGGTCTACCGGCGGCTCCGCCGTGAGATGCTGGTGGTCGAGCGCGAGGTTTTCGTACGCCTCCGCGACGAGCGGCGCATCGACGACGAGGTGCTCCGCCGGGTTCTCCACGAGATCGACTTCGAGGAGGCCATTCTGGAGCGCGACTAGCCTCGGTCAGCCGCCCTGGGTGTAGGCGGTCTTCCACCGCGAGCACCGCCCGGTCGGCCGTGCGGAGGTGCCCCGGCAGGTCCTCACCTTGATCTGCAGGACTCCGCCGACGTTCTTGCGGAACGTCCCCGGGCCGGTGACGCAGTTGTAGTAGGACGCCGTGTGCCACCGTCCGCTCTGAGCGCTCAGGTAACGTACCTGGGCCCATGAGCAGCCCGAGCCGCGGCTGTCCTCCACCGTGCCGTACACGACGAGGCCCGACTGACCGACGGCGACCTTGCCCCAGGCCACGGCGAGTCCGTCGGTGGAGTAGAGGGGGCCCCACTTCCAGACCGTGGGGGCGGCGGTGGCGGCCAGGGCCGGGGCTGGAGCCGGGCCGCCGAGAGCGAGCACCGCGGCGGCGGTCAGACCGAGCAGGACACGAAGACCGGTACGCATGGAGTGGTTCCAAACTCTTGAGCATCTTTACAGATCAAGAGATAGGCCCTCGCGCTTGGAAGAGACTTGTGGCTGACAACATCCCCGCGGGGCGGAGGAACCCGGCCGCCGCCGGTCAGCCGATGATTTTGTCCACGTAGCACCACCGCCAGTCCTCGCCCGGTTCGAACGAGGCGATGACCGGATGGCCGATCACCGTCGCGTGGGCGGTGGCGTGCTTGTTGGGAGAGGAGTCGCAGCAGCCGACGTGCCCGCAGGACAGGCACTTGCGCAGGTGAACCCAGCGATCTCCGGTCGCGAGGCACTCCTCGCACCCCTGCGGTGTGCGCGGCGCCGGGTCCTGGGCCTGCGCGAGATGTTGGCAGATCGGCATGGTCTTCCCTTCGTTCGAACACTGGTGATCGTACGCCGGGGCCGTGGTCCGGCCCCCACCGCCTCGCGGTCCGGGTAACGAGCCGGCCGACGGGCACCTGCCGCACCGGCTCGTTGGGTAGGGTCTGGGCATGCGACCCCTTCCGCGACGAATCCCCGCCCTCGCCGCCTCAGCGCTCGCCGCCGTCCTGATCACCACCGGCTGCTCCGAGATCCAGGAGGTGAGCCAGGGCATCGACAAGGCACAGCAGTGCGTGCAGGCCGCGGGCATCGTCACCGAGACCGTCTCGAAGGTCTCCGGTCTGCTCAACGACCCCGCCGCGATGGAACAGGCGCTGAAGGACGGGGGCGCCAAGCTGGGCGACCTGGCCGACAAGGCGGCCAACACCTCGCTGAAGGAGGCGGCCGACAGCGTCTCCAACACCCTGGAGGGCTTCAACGTCCCCGATGCCAACAGCGCCATCGACACCGCGCAGAAGGTGGCGACCGACTCGGTGCGGTGGGTCGAGCAACTGACCAACGCCTGCGGGTAGCCCTCACCTGCGGGGGCTCCGCCAACCCGGGTTCTCTATGGGGAATGTGGCTGAAATAGCGTCGTTCTCATGAAGCCTCCGGACCGTGAACCGGACCCCCGGTTCACCCTCGCCAACGAACGCACCTACCTGACCTGGCTGAGCACATCGCTCGCGCTGAGCGCGGGCGGTGTGGCCATGGCCGCGGTCTCCGCCGATGTCTTCGTCCCGTGGATGCGGACCCTGCTCGCGGTGGTCCTGGTGTCGTTGTCGGCTCTGGCGGCCGCGATGGCCTACCCCCGCTGGCGCCGCGTCCAGCACGCCCTGCGCAGTTCCGCCCCGCTGCCGCCGCCCGCCCTCGCACCACTGTTCGGGTACGGGGTGGCGGCGGTCGCCGTGCTCGCCCTGATCCTCATCCTGCTGTCCCGATGAACGGGCCCTGGGACGAGGGGCTGCAGAGCGAGCGGACCCAGCTCGCCTGGATACGTACCAGCGCCCTGCTGGCCGTCACCGCCCTGGCCGGCGCGGGCATCGCCCTGCGCGCCGGCACACCCCTGACGGCGATCGTCCCCTTCGTTCCGGCCCTGCTCTGCGCCGGCCTGCTGCTGACCCACACGGGCATCCGCTTCCGCCGGGTCCAGGAGGCACTCCACCAGAGCCGTCCCCTCGACAACCGGGCCGACGCCCTCATCGCCTGGCTCGGTACCCTCGCCACCGTGGCCGGAGCCGCCGCCTTCGTGCTGGCGGGGTTCGGAAAGTAGGGAACACGCGGCGTGCCACGCTCCGACGATCCATCCGGTGTCGAGGGCGGGTCCGATGCCGGGCCGGATCAGGTCCGGTCAGGGGCGGGGTTCGCCGCCGAGGGCGACGGTCTCGGCGACCTCCGCGTGGCGCTCGGCCTCCTCGGCGGCGAAGCGCTCGGTGTCGAGCCTCTCGGCGATGTCCTCGTCCTGCCGCATCAGCGCCTCCAGG
The DNA here is from genome assembly GCF_040678965.1 of Streptosporangium sp. NPDC049248. NCBI lineage: Bacteria > Bacillati > Actinomycetota > Actinomycetes > Streptosporangiales > Streptosporangiaceae > Streptosporangium > Streptosporangium sp. NPDC049248. Next base: position 611,368 of record NZ_JBFAQY010000002.1, on the reverse strand, counting down.
CTCTGGCCCGCCATGTCCAGCACGCCCATGTCGGCGTAGGCCTGTTGCAGGCGAGGGCTCCACAGCCCGATGTCCTTGACGCAGGGAACGATGCGACTGAAGAGCAACGAGCGGAATAGCTGGAGATATTGGGACTTGTCAACGGATTCCATGGCATCAGCGACCTCGGCCTTGTTCAGCCCCAGGTTCTCCCAGGTCTCCTGGCCGCGCAGCCGGTCGCGCATCAGGTAGCAGCCCTCGATGACGAAGTCCTCGCGCTCGCGCAGCTCCGACTCGCTGAGCTGACGGTAGTAGTCGCGCAGTGCCATCCGGCCGAAGGCCACGTGCCTGGCCTCGTCCTGCATGACGTAGGCGAGGATCTGCTTGGGCAGCGGCTTGGTGGTGATGTCGCGCATCACGCCGAAGGCGGCCAGGGCGAGGCCCTCGATGAGCACCTGCATGCCGAGGTAGGGCATGTCCCAGCGGGAGTCGCTCAGCGTGCTGTCGAGCAGCGACTTCAGGTGCGGGTTGATGGGGTAGGCCAGCCCGACCTTCTCCTGGAGGAAGCGGGCGTAGGTCTCGGCGTGGCGGGCCTCGTCCATGGTCTGGGTGGCGGCGTAGAACTTGGAGTCGAGGTCGGGGACCGACTCCACGATCCTGGCCGAGCAGATCATCGCGCCCTGTTCCCCGTGCAGGAACTGGGAGAACTGCCAGGAGGCGCCGTGCAGGCGCACCTCCTTGCGCTGCTTTTCGTCCATCCGCTCCCAGAGCGGGGTGCCGTGGATCGCGATGGTCTCGTCGGGGATGCCGAGCACGTTGTACGGGTCGACCTCCAGGTCCCAGTCGATGCGTTTGACCGAGTCCCACTGCTTGTCCTTGCCCTTCTGGTAGAGGGCGAGCATGTGGTCCCTACCGTTGTCGTACTCCCAGGTGAAGCGGGCGGCTCCGGCCGCCTCGACGTCCCACGTGGAAAGCTCGGTGGGAATGGTGTAGAGATCGTGTGTCGACATGCGGCCTCCAGAGACGTACACCGTACGTACGCAACGAGCGTGCCACGTACACTGTACGTACGTCAATGGAATCAATGAGGGGACAATGGTCATATGCCTGCCGAGCCACTGTCCCGAGCGCGCATCGTCACCACGGCGATCGACCTGATCGAGCGGGAGGGCGCCGACGCGGTGTCCATGCGCGCGATCGCCGCCGAACTGGGCGTGGGCGTGATGTCGCTCTACAACCATGTGCCGAACAAGGAGGCGCTGCTGGACGCGGTGGCCGAGACCGTGCTGTCGCAGATCGAGTTCACCGACGACCCGGACGCCGAATGGACCGATCGGGTGCGCATGCAGGCGCTCGCCTTCCGGCAGATCGCGCACCACTACCCGCGGTGCACGATGGTGGTGGTCAGCCGCCAGCTCCGTTCCACCGCCGGGCTGCTCCCGGTGGAGCGGGCGCTGGCCACGCTGCGCGGCGCTGGCTTCGGGGGCGACGAGGCGGTGCGCGCCCTGCGGGTGTTCATCGCCTACATCGTGGGCTCGCTGCTGAGGGAGGTCGGGGTGACCCCGACGTTCGCCCCGGTGCACCGATCCGACATCCGCGTCGGTGAGGTCGACCCGCTGCTGTTCCCGCAGGTCGGCGAGCTGGCTCCGGCACTCCACGAGTGCGACCACGAGGCGGAGTTCGCGTTCGGCCTCGAACTGCTCATTCAGGCGATGGCCCTGCAGCTCAAGAGGTGACGCCCGGAACCTCGCGGCCCCGGGCGCCGGGAGAGCCTTCCCTTCCCCTGGACACTCTCCATGCGGGTCAGTACCAGTTGCTCGACCGGAAGTGACCCCACGCGCCGCACGGTGACCCGTAGCGGCTCTTGATGTAGCTCAGACCCCAGTGGATCTGCGTGATCGGGTTGTACCGCCAGTCCCCGCCGCTGCCGCCCATCTTCGAGCCGGGCAGTGCCTGCGGGATTCCGTACGCACCCGAGGAGTGGTTGTAGGCGCGGTGGTTCCAGTTGCTCTCCCTGGTCCAGAGACTGTCCAGGCAGCGGAACTGGCTGTGCGGCCACGCGCGGCGGGAGACGAGACGATAGGCGATCGTCTTGTTCCTGCTCTTGGCGGTCCTCGCGACCGCCTTCACCCTTGGCTTCACCTGGGTGACCCAGGTGAGGCGATGGACGGTTCTCGCCGTCCCTTTCCTGGACGACTCGGCCGTGCTGTCGGCCTGTCCCGAAGTCGAGGACCCGACCATCGCCGAGGCGGCGAGAACGGTCACGACTGTGTTGCGCAGAACGCGGTAGCTGTTCACATGGATCCTTGTCCTTGGGCCGCGTGCGGAAGTCGCAGGAGGGCACCTGGGTGCTCTCGTGCGGCCGTAGATCCGGCGCCCGTGGCTCGGGCGGGGAACGTCCGCGCGGTCTCGCCGGCCGGTTTCCGGCATGAGACGCCGCGGCGGTCTCTCTAGGCGGCTTTCTAGTACGCGAGAGAGTGTCGGACAGGGGGATGGGACACGCGAAGGGAAGGTGTTTGCCCGATCTTCTTGATCTACGGGAGATTCGGCGAGGGTCCGGTTACGACCGGCGAATCGCCCATGCGTGGAGACGGTGTGAAAATCACCCCGTCATGGGGTTTCAGATCACCGCTCCGGGATCATTGGATCAGTACCAGCCCCGCGAGCCGAAGTGCGCCCACGCCCGGCACGGCGATCCGTAGCGCTGCTTGATGTATCCGAGTCCCCATCTGATCTGTGTCCTGGGGTTGGTGCGCCAGTCGCGGCCGGCGCTGGCCATCTTGCCCGCGGGCAGCGCCTGCGGGATACCGTACGCGCCCGAGTAGCGGTTGCGGGCGCGGTGGTTCCAGTTGCTCTCCCTGGTCCAGAGCCTGCTGAGGCAGTCGAACTGGGCCCTGCTCCAGCCGTGCGCGGCCACCATCGGCCTGGCGACGGCCTGGTTGCCCGTTCTCGCCGAGGACGCCTGGGCGACCGTGGTGGTGGTGCCGAGGGTGAGCGCCGAGGCGATCACCAGCACACCGGTACGGCGTAGCGTCGACATGGGACTCCCTTGTGCCTTGGGGGTGGGGACGGCCGCCACGATGCCCGGCGATTCGCCGCCGGGCCAGTCGACAGCGCCTGTCAGGAGCCATGTCAAAGATCGGTAAGAGAATGATCAAAGTCTTGGTGAGGGGGGCGCCGTCTCACCTGTGGCCTCTGTCACATTTCACTTTATGGACGACATAACTCTCAAATGTGACAGGGGGATTAGGGTGCGGAGCATGGGAATCCGTGATATCGCCATCCACACTCTTTCCGACGCGCCCACCACCCTGGCCGAGCTGGCCGGAGATCGGGCGGTCCTCGTCGTCAACGTCGCCTCCAAATGCGGCCTGACCCCCCAGTACGCGGCTCTCGTCGACCTCCAGCGGACCTACGGCGACCGGGGTTTCACGGTCGTGGGGGTGCCCTGTAACCAGTTCTACGGACAGGAGCCGGGCAGCGCCGAGGAGATCCAGGAGTTCTGCTCCACCACCTACGGCGTCGACTTCCCGCTTCTTGCCAAGAGCGAGGTCAACGGCGAGGGCCGGCACCCGCTCTACGACCTGCTCACCCAGACCGCCGACGGCGAGGGCAAGGCCGGCGACGTCGAGTGGAACTTCGAGAAGTTCCTCGTCTCGAAGGACGGGGAGGTGCTCGCCAGGTTCCGGCCGCGCGTCACGCCCGACGATCCCGCGGTCATCGAGGCGATCGAGAGGTCCCTCTAGCCGCGCAACTGCCCCTGACGATCAGCTCGGTGGGCAGCAGCACCCCGCGCGGCCGCCTGGTGCCGCCGCGCAGCACCAGTTCGGCGGCGCGGTAGCCGATGTCCTGGGCGGGCTGGGCGATCACCGTCAGTGGCGGTGAGCACAGCTCCGCCCAGGGCACGTCGTCGAACATGATCAGAGACAGGTCCCTGGGGATGCGCAGGTCCAGCTCCCTGGCCGCCAGCACCGCCGCCTCGCCCAGCAGGTTCCCTCCCGCCAGTACGGCGGTCAGGTCGGGCCGGTGCTGGAAGAGTCCGGCCGCGGCGGCGTAGGCGGAGTCGCGGCTGCCGCGGGCGACCACGACCAGTTCCTCGTCGACAAGAGGGCCGAGCGCCTGCCGGAAGAAGGACAGGCGCTGTTCCTGGCCGGGACCGCCCAGGTAGGCGATGCGACGGTGACCCAGCCCCGTCAGGTAGTCGACCGCGGTCCTGATTCCCGCGCGGTCGTCGGCCAGCACCGCGGGGATGTCGGAGTGCCCGGGCGAGAGCCGGTGCGCGAACACGGTGGTCAGCCCGGCCCGCAGGGTCGGCGCCCAGCCGTCGCCGTCACCTGAGGGGACCGCGACCACCCGGTCCACGCCCTGTTCGAGCAGCGTGCCGATCAACTCGGCCTCACGCTCGGGATCGTCGCCGGTGGCGCCCAGGATCACCGGCTCTCCAGCCGAGCGCGCGCAGGTGAGCACGCCGTCGGCCAGGCGGCCGTAGAAGGTGTCGGTGATGTCGGGCAGCAGCAGCCCGATCCCGCCCGAGCGTCGCTGGCGCAGGTTGCGACCGAGCGCGCTGGGCCGGTAGTCGAGCTGGGCCGCGACGTTCAGCACCCGTTCCCTGGTCTCGGGACTCGCCGATCCGCCGGACAGAACCCGGGACACCGTGGCGACCCCCACCCCGGCCGCCTCGGCGACATCCTTGATCGTTGTGCGATGCCTGTTCATGGAAACGATTCCATCATGCTTTCCGTGTTCGATCCAGCGCGAAGCGATAACGACCGCCTTGCTGACAGGCCAGGACCGGCCATCCTCTTGACAGGGATGTCCGTTTCCGGTGAGATGCATGAAAACGTATCCAATATCGGGTGAACACGGGGTTGGCCCGAGGCGCTAAGGACTTCCATGGCATCCATCGTTCTCAGCAAAGTCGACAAGATCTACGCGGGCGGCGTCAAAGCCGTGAACGGCCTCGACCTTGAGATCAAGGACGGGGAGTTCATGGTGCTGGTCGGGCCGTCCGGCTGCGGCAAGTCCACCGCCCTGCGCATGATCGCCGGGCTTGAGGACATCAGCGGCGGCGAGATCGCCATCGGCGACCGGGTGGTCAACCACCTGCCGCCGAAGGACCGCGACATCGCCATGGTCTTCCAGAACTACGCGCTCTACCCGCACATGACCGTCGAGGAGAACCTCGCCTTCGGTCTGAAGCTCCGCAAGATGCCCAAGGCGGAGATCGCCAAGCGCGTCAACGAGGCCGCCAAGATGCTCGGCCTCGACCAGTACCTCAAGCGCAAGCCCGCCGCCCTCTCCGGTGGCCAGCGCCAGCGTGTCGCCATGGGCCGCGCCATCGTGCGTGAGCCGCAGGCCTTCCTCATGGACGAGCCGCTCTCCAACCTGGACGCCAAGCTCCGCGTCTCCATGCGGGCCTCCCTCAACACCCTGCACGAGCGCCTGGGCGTGACGACCGTCTACGTCACCCACGACCAGGTCGAGGCCATGACCCTCGGCGACCGCGTCTGCGTGCTCCGCGACGGCCTGCTCCAGCAGGTCGACACCCCGCAGAACCTCTTCGACAAGCCGGTCAACCTGTTCGTCGCCGGCTTCATGGGCTCCCCGTCGATGAACTTCGTCAACGCCGAGCTGGTGCGCGGCGACGGTGGCGCGGCCGTCGCCTTCGCGGGCTTCAGGCTGCCGGTGCCGAACGAGACCTTCACCGAGAAGCGCGGCCTCGACCAGTACTTCGGCAAGAAGATCATCCTGGGCATCCGCCCCTCCGACTTCGAGGACTCGGTCGCCGCCAACGGCGCCTCGGGCGGCTGGACCCGCCTGCAGGTCCGCGCCGAGGTCACCGAGGAGCTGGGCTCCGAGATCAACGTGCTCTTCCTGATCGACGCCCCGCCCGTCCAGCACCAGGACACCGTGGCCGCCGCCGACGCCGACGGTGACGAGGAGGCGACGCTGCCGCTGGTGGGCGACAAGTCGCTGTGGACCGCCCGGGTCAACTCCCGCAGCCACGTCCGCCCAGGTCAGAACGTCGAGCTGGTCGTCGACACCCACAACCTGCACTTCTTCGACCCGGTCTCGGGCCTGGCGATCGGCCACGAGGCCAACGTTCGCGTCTGATCCGGCCCGGCGGACCTCAGGGGCCGTCGTCGACCACCCCCGCAGGCCGGAAAGGGCCCGCGCCACGACCCCCTCCCGTGGCGCGGGCCCTTTCTGTCGGCGACGTCAGGCCGGCGACGTCGGCCGGTGTTGTCATGTCAGTGGCGTCAGGTCAGCGGCGGCCGAGGCGGCGGGAGACCAGGGCGATCACGTTGGCCGGAAGCAACCTGCTGACCCCGACGACGGCCTTGTAGCGAAGGTCGGGGACGCTCACCAGCACACCGCGGGCCAGATCGCGCATGGCCTCGCGGACGACGTTGTCCGCCGACAGCCACAGGAAGCCGGGGATGCCCGACTTGTCTATCGAGGCGCGCTCGTGGAACTCGGTGTGCACGAAACCCGGGCACAGGGCCATCACCCGCACGCGGCTACCGGCCATCTCCATGGCCGTGGACTCGCTGAAGTTGACCACCCACGCCTTGGAGGCGCTGTAGGAGCCCCCGGGCAAGAACGCCGCCACCGACGCCACGTTGATCACCGCACCCCGGTCGCGCTCCCTCATGCCCGGCAGCGCGGCCAGCGTCAGCCGCAGCACCGCCTCGCAGTGCAGCTTGAGCATCCGCACCTCCTCCTCCACGGGGATGTCGAGAAAACGGCCCTGAAGGCCGAAGCCCGCGTTGTTGACCAGCAGGTCGACCCCCTCGCGGAGCCGTCGCTCCACCGCCTCCAGCCCCTCGTCGGTCACCAGGTCGGCGGCGAGCACCTCGCTGCTCACCCCGTAGCGCAGGCGCAGTTCCTCGGCGACCGAGGTGAGGCGTTTCTCGTCGCGGGCGACCAGGACGAGTGAGAATCCGTCGGCGGCCAGACGTCGGGCGAAGGCGGCGCCGATGCCGGCCGTCGCCCCGGTGATCAATGCGGTTGGCATACCCGCAGTCTAGGGACGACACGGTGCGGGAAGGACAGGCGAAGGCCCGGAGACTCCCGGTCGGTGGCCGTGTCGACCAGTGATCGTCAAAGGGCGGAGAACAGTTGGCGATCTTTCGGTAAGTGTCACGAGGCGGCGAGTCCGTTTCCGACGAGGTTGCATATAACGGGTTCCAGGGACATGTCGCCCGCACTCCGGGTGTCGTTTCCACAGCTTGAAATGCCGCCATCGGGGAGCTTGAAATGGCTGGAAAGTGTTTGGTACCCACCGTCTTGACGATGACCGTCGGGGCCGTACTGGCCTTCGGAATATCAACGGCGGCCTCCGCCGCGACCTCGACCACCGCGACCGGCCTGTCCGCGCCGGCGGTCCAGCCGGTGCCGTACCCACCGCGTCCCGCGGAACAGGTCAACACGATCCATCAGGACCAGAAGCAGGCGAACAACATCCGCCTGGAAAACCGCAGGAGGCATCACCGTAACTGCAGGGAGCACTGCCGTAACTGCGGAAGGAACTGCGGTGGTGGCGGCTGCGGGAGAGGCGGGAGAAGCTGTGGGCCGAGCGCGGTGGCGGGGAAGCAACTGCCGTTCACGGGGGCGCCCATGGGGGCGATGGCCGCGCTCGGCGGCGGCCTGCTGGCCGCGGGGGCGACCGGCACGCTGATCTCGGTACGGCGCCGTCGATCCGCCAGTGCCGAATAGGAGGCGACGCCTGACAGTCGTGGTGGGCCTGCTGGTCCCCGCAGCCCTGGGGCTGGCGGGAGGCTGGTCGGTCCACCTCGGCATGCGCGTGCGCGATCACCTGGAGGCCGCCAGGGGCGCGCTGGTCCAGTTGCGCGCGGTGGTGGGCACGGGCGATCCGCGCACGGTGACCGAGGCACTGGCGGCGGCCCGGCGGCACGCGGTCGAGGCCCGGCGGCTCACCGGAGGCCCGGAGTGGTGGGTGATCACGCACACCCCGATCGCGGGGAACGCCGCGACGACCGTGCGCGGTCTCGCCGGGGCCACCGCCGAGCTGACCGATGTGCTCACCGGCGTGCGGGAGGCGGCCGACCCTCTCCTGACGATCGGGACGCGCTCCCCGGGCGACCTGCGGCATCAGCTGGTCGCGCTCGACGCCGCGGCGCCGGTCCTGGACGACGGCGTCACCCGTCTCGGGCGGGTGCTCACTCACCTGGCGGCCACTTCGGACCACACCGGCCTGGACCGGCTGGACGAGGCGCGTGACACGGCACTGAACGAGATCGGCCGACTGCGTGGCCTGCTCCGCGGCGCGGCGGACGCGGCCGCCCTGTTGCCCCCGATGCTCGGCCGCGACGGCCCCCGCCGTTACTTCCTGGCGTTCCAGACCAACGCCGAGGCGCGAGGCACCGGGGGACTGGTCGGGGCCTTCGGCATCCTGAGGGCCGACCGTGGCCGGGTCTCCGTCGAGCGTCTCTCCGCCAACACCGGCCTGGCCACGAGCCCGGTGCCCGTCGCCGACCACGGCCAGGACTTCCTCGGGCGCTACGGAGCGAGCGCGACCAGGATGCTCTCCATTTCCAACCTCTCCCCGCACTTCCCGTACGCCGCGGCCACCTGGACGGGGCTGTGGGAGCGGCAGTCCGGCGAACGGCTGGACGGTGCCATCGCCACCGACCCGGTGGGTCTCGCCCACCTGCTGAAGGTCATCGGGCCGGTCCCTCTCCCCGGCGGGAGCGAGGTCACCGCCGAGAACGTCGTCGACCTCACCGAGCGGGAGGCCTACGCCCGCTACCCCGACCCCGCGGCACGCAAGCGGTTCCTCATCGAGGTCGCCGGTGCCGTCAGCGAGGCGCTGCCCAAGTCCCTCGTCGCCCCCACAAGGCTGCTGCCCGTGCTGTCCGACATGGTGAGCGAGCGGCGGCTCCAGATCTGGAGCCGCCACCAGGCCGAGCAACGGCGGCTGTCGGGTACCCCGGTCGGCGGCGTGTTGCCGTCGCGCCCGGGCCCGTTCGCGGGACTGGTGGTCAACAACTCCGCCGGAGGCAAGCTCGACTACTACCTGGAGCGCTCCCTTGGCTACGAGCTGGGCCCCTGCCAGGGCGGGCTGCGCTCCTCGACGGTGCGGATCCGGCTCACCAACGACGTCCCGAGACGGACGCTGCCCTCCTACGTCACCGGCAGGCTCGACGCCCCGCAAAGCGGCCACACTCCCGGTTCCAATCTGCTGTGGGTGTCGCTGTACGGCGGACTCGACGCGAGGATGACCGCGGCGCGCCTCGATGGCGAGCGGGTGGCGGTCATCAGGGAGGCCGAACGCTCCCACCCCGTCTACTCGGCTCTCCTGGAGTTCGCCCCGGGACAGTCCAGGAGGCTGGAGTTCGACTTCACCGAACTCGCCTCCGACGATCCGCCGGTGGTGCCGGTGCAGCCGCTGGTCCGTCCCCAGCGGACTCATGTCACCCAGGACCCGCGAGGTTGCGCCTTCTGACGCCGAACTCCCCGGCGGGACGAAGGGTGGACCCGCCCGGTGCCTGTCCTCGCGGGGTGTCGGCGCCGTATCGGCAGAAAAGAGCAAAGAGGCGCGTGCCACCGGCGATGGCGTGACGCGAACGATCTACCCTCGCGCCATGAGGGCTTCACCGGGGACCGATGGGATCGCACAGCACCCCGTGACCGCGGCGGGCGCCGGAGCACCGGGCGAGGGCGTCCCGGCCGGGCACGAGGACTGCGGGCAGCGCTGCTGGCGGGAGACGGGGGATGCGCGGGCGCCGCGGGACGGTGCCCGCTTCCGCATCCTCTTCGTGTGCACCGGCAACGTCTGCCGTTCCCCGATGGCCGAGCGGCTGACCCGCTCCGCCCTCGGGCCGTGCCCGGCGGTCCAGGTGATCAGCGCGGGCACCCACGCCGAACCGGGGCGGGAGATGACCGAGCATGCCCGGCGGGTCCTGGTACGGCTCGGCGGCGATCCGGCCGGCTTCGGCTCCCGCTCGCTCAGCCCCGAGCTGGTGGCCGCCGCGGACCTCGTGCTGACGGCCACCCACGGGCACCGCGCGGAATCGGTGGCCATGCACCTCGCGGCGGCCACCCGGACCTTCACCATCGCCGAGTTCGGCACGCTGGTGCGGGCCGTGCCGCCCGAGGAGATCGTCCGGCACCGGGATCCCGTACGACGGGCCCGCGCACTGGTCGACGAGACACGGGCGATGCGCGGGCTGGTCCGGGTCGACCGGCTGGACATCGCCGACCCGTACCGGCGATCCCGGCTGGTCTATCGGATGGTGGGACGGCGCATCGCGAGATCGCTCGCCGTCCCACTCCGGTTGCTCACACACCCACCGGCTTCTTGACCGGCTTCTTGACCTCCGCCTGGTACTCGTACCCGTAGCCGTGGTAGGCGTCGTTACCCGAGGGGACGAAGTTCAGGACGGTTCCCACCACGCGGACGTTGATCGACGACAGCAGTTCCGAGGCGCGGGCCATGTGTTCCCGGCGGGTCTTGCCGTACCGGGCGACGAGCAACGCGCCGTCGCAGAGTGCGGCGATCGCCGCCGCGTCGGTGATGGGCAGTAGCGGCGGCGCGTCGATGATCACCATGTCGTACGCCGCGGTGAGCTGGGCGAGTACCTCACGCATCCCGCCCGAGCCGAGCAGCTCGCTCGGGTTGGGCGGGATCTGGCCGCTCGGCAGGACGGACAGACCGGCCTCGCCCCAGACCTGGATGACCTCGTCCAGGCGTGCCCTGTCGATCAGCACGTCCGTCAGGCCGATCGCCCCCTCGATGCCGAGATAGCGAGGAATGCTGGGACGGCGCAGGTCGCCGTCCACCAGGACGACCCGCCAGCCGGCCTGGGCCAGCGTGATCGCGAGGTTGGCGGAGGTCGAGGACTTCCCCTCGCCCGGCAGGCAGCTGGTGACCACGAGTGACTTCGGCTGCCGGTCGACGCCGATGAACTGCAGATTGGTGCGGAGCGCGCGAAACGCCTCGGATCTGGTGGACCGGCCGCGGTCGCGCAGGATCAGGGGGTAGTGCCGCGCGTCCCGCTCGTAGCCGATGACCCCGAGGGTCGAGTTGCCCGACGCCTCCTGCAGTGCCTGGGAGGTCTTGATGGTCGTGTCCAGCCGGTCTCGGAGGATGATCGCGGTCATGGTGGCCAGCAGCGCGGTCAGCACCGCGACCGCCAGGTTGGCCAGTGGTCTGGGACTGACGGGTTCCTCCGGGACATCCGCCTGGTCCACTATCGTGATCTTGACGGTGGGGCGGCTGCGCGGAGTGGGCCGCTCGATCTGGTCGATCAACTCGGCGAACCGGTCCCCCAGGGCGTTGGCCAGCTGGGAGGCTCGCGCGGGGTCGGCGTCGGTGACCGTGGCACGCAGGAACACGGTGCCCGGGACGGCCTCGGCGGTGATGTTCTGCTGGAGGCGCCCGATGTCCTCGCCCTTGACGATCTGGCCGACCACCCGGCGGCTGGACAGCAGGCTGGCGTAGGAGTGCACCCGCTGGGCCGACAACATGCCCGCCTGATAGGCGGTGGAGAGACTGCCCTCCTTGTCATAACCCGACACCAGCATGGAGATCGTCGCGACGTATTTCGGCGGCGTGTTCGCCGTGATGGCGAGCGCCGCGCCTACCGCCAGGATCATCGAGAGGAGGAGGAACAGCCAGTTCCTGCGCGCCAGTCGTACGTAGTAGAGCAGATCCACGGGGTCAACGCCGCCTTTCGCGGATTTTCTGAGGGGCCTTGGGGCGCTGGACCGGCGAGTCGACGCTCGCGCCGCGCAGTAGACCGATGAGAACGACGGCGATCACGCCCGCGATGACCACCGCGATGAGCGGTGACAGCCGGCCCAGGAGCACCGTCAGGCAGAGGGCACCGGTGATCGCCGTGATCGTGCCCAGCGTCACGGAGACCGCCCGGGTTCCCAGGCCGATGTGGCGTAGCCGGTGAGACAGGTGATCGGTGCCGCCCTGCAACGGTGAGCGGTTCGCCAGTATCCGGGAGAGGAAGACCACGCAGGTGTCGACGGTCGCGACGAAGGTCGGCAGGAACAGTCCGGCGATCGTCGCGTCCGGGGGCCGTCCGGTGACCAGGACGGCCGCCGAACAGGCCAGTGTGAATCCGAGGAACAACGATCCGGAGTCCCCCATGAACACTCTCGCGGGCGCCCAGTTGTGCGGCAGGAAGCCCAGGCACGCGCAGGCGAGCGCGGACAGGAATACCGCGAGCGCGGTGTGGCCCTGTACCAGGGCCGTGGCCGCGAGGAGACCGGCGGTCACGGTGGCGACGGTTCCCAGCGCGCCGTCCATGTTGTCCAGCAGGTTGAAGGAGTTCGTCATCACGACGACCCACACCACGGTGAGGGCGCCGTCCAGCCACGTCCCGGTCAGGGGTGCCTGGACGCCGGAGAGCACCACCCCGATCGCCACCACGGTCTCCACGGCCAGTCTGGTGGCCGCGGGCAGGGGGGCGATGTCGTCGATCAGGCCGAGGACGCACACCGCGGTGGCGGCGAGGAGGATCGCGGTGATCTGCAGGTCGGCGAGGCCGAGCGCGGCCACGGTGGGCACGACCGTACCTACCATGATCGCGATGCCGCCGAGGTACGGGGTCGGGCGGGTGTGGGCCTTGTGCCCGCTGGGGTGGTCGGTGAGATCCCATCGCAGCGCCAGGCGTCTCAGCGGCACGGCGGCCGTCACGCTGAGCAGGCAGGCCGCTCCCGCGGTGAGGACGATCGTCCCGCTCACCGGGGGAACACCGTCGGATCTCCGCAGGACTCTCTGATGATCTCGGTGAGGATCTCGTCGAGAGTGCGTCGCGGGGTCCAGCCGGTGAGCGTGTGGAGCTTCGTGGTGTCGGGGACCCTGCGGGTCATGTCCTCGAATCCCCGCTCGTAGGCCTCGGAGTAGGGGATGAGGTCGACCCCGGAGGTGGATCCGGTGAGCTCGATGATGAGTTTCGCCAGCTCCATGATGCTGACCTCTTCGGAGGAGCCGATGTTGAACGTCTCACCGACGGCCGCGTCCTCGTCCAGTAGCCGGAGCAGCGCGTCGATGACGTCCGCGACGTGCGCGAAGCAGCGGGTCTGGGTCCCGTCGCCGAAGACCGTCAGCGGCGTGGCCGACAGGGCCTGCCGGACGAGACTCGGGATCACCATGCCGTAGGTCGGGCTCTGCCGCGGGCCCACGGTGTTGAACAACCGGACGACGATCGTCGGCAGGCCACGCTCCCTGTGGTAGGCGTTGGCGAGGATCTCGTCGACGGCCTTGGCGGTGCTGTAGGCCCAGCGGACCACCGCGGGGCTGCCGAGAATGCGATCGGCGTCCTCGCGCAGCGCATCGGAGGAGTTCTTGCCGTAGATCTCGCTCGTGCTGGTGATCAAGATCTTCTTCCGGTACCGGTGTGCGGCCTCGATGACGATCTCCGAACCCCGGATGTTGGTCGTCAACGACCGCAGCGGTTGCTCGACGATCAGCTTGACGCCGACCGCGGCCGCCAGGTGGACGACGACGTCGCACCGGTGGACCAACTCGTCGACCATGAGTTCGTCCAGCACCGAACCGTGCACGAAACGCAGGTCCGGGTGGGGTCGCAGGTTCTCCAGCCGCCCCGTCGAGAGGTTGTCCAGGACGACGACGGAGTCACCACGCGCGAGCAGCGCGTCGGACAGGTGCGATCCGATGAATCCACTGCCACCCGTTATCAGATAGTTGGTTCTTAGTGTCGTGCTCACGGGTTCCCCTCATCACGTGCTTGGAGAGATCTCTGTTGGCGGGAGGAGGCGGTGGTTCACGCGTACGTGCCAAGCGTCGACTCGATGCCCGGAACCTGGGTCGTCTCGAACCAGCGCACCGTTGTGCGGAGCCCGTCCTCAAGCGGGACGGGACACACACCGGGGAACAGTTCGCGCAGAAAATGGGGAGAGGCCTGGGACTGCCGGATGTCGCCCGCCCTCGGCGGCAGGTGAGCCGACTCGACCGGCCGGCCGAGGACCTCGGCGAGGACGTCTATCAGGTGCCGGAGGGAGACCGTGGTGCCGAACGCCAGGTTCACCGGCTTCGTGCTGGTCATCCGACACGCGGCCGCGTCGGCGAGGACCCGGGTGACCGACCCCACGTAGGTGAAGTCCCGCGACTGGAGGCCGTCGCCGTGCAGCGGCACCGGCTCGCCCCGCAGCGCCGCCGAGACGAACGCCGGAATCACGGCGGCGTAGGCGTGGCCGGCGGTCTGCAGCGGGCCGTAGACGTTGAAGAAGCGGAACGGCAGCACCGGCAGGCCGTAGCTGTGCGCATAGGCCATCGCGTAGGCCTCGCCCGCGAGCTTGCCGGCCCCGTACGGGCTGAGCGGTCTGGTGGGCAGGTCCTCGTGCTTGTGGGGTTCGGGACTGTCGCCGTACACCGAGGAGGAGGAGGCGAGGATCACGTGCGGCCTGTTCGCGCGGCACGCCTCGAGCACGTGGAGGGTGCCCGTAGCGTTGACGGAGTGCGAGGCCAGCGGGTCGAGGAGCGAGCGGGGCACCGACGGGCGGGCGGCGAGGTGGATGACGGTGGCGACGTCCGCGACGAGGTCGGCCAGGAGATCCCGGTCCAGGATGCTGCCCATCACGAAGTCCACCCCGACACCGTCGAGGTTGGCGAGCTCTCCGCTGCTCAGGTCGTCCAGCACGGTGATGTTCTTGATTTCGGGCCGAGCTGCGAGCGCACGACACAGATTCGCGCCGATGAACCCCGCTCCACCGGTCACCAGGACTCTCACTTGTTCATTCCTCTCATGATTCCTGTCGTAACAAGGCGATCGCGGCGTTCTGCGTACAGTGCTCGATAAAGGGCTTCGGTGTCCGCGACGAGGCGCTCCACGTTGAAGGAGGAATCGGCCCATCGGCGGGCCGCCTCGCCCATCCGGCAGGCGAGCGCGGGGTCGGAGAGCAGCCTCACGGTGTGTCGCGCCAGCTCCTCCGCGTCGGCTCCGGCCAGCAGGCCGGTGCGCCCGTCCTGGACGATCTCGGCGACGCTTCCGACTCGCGTGGAGACGGCCGGGGTTCCGGCCATCCCGGCCTCGATGAGGGTGAGGGGCGTGCCCTCGTTGTCGGAGGTCAGCAGGATCACGTCGGCTGCGGCGTATACCGTCTCGACATCTTTTCTCCACCCGAGCATGCGAAAGGAGTCCCCCGCAGGCCGGATGCTCCGCTCCACCTCCTCCTTGAGATCGCCTCCTCCGCAGATGACGAAGCGGCAGTCGGGCAGGCTCCGCAGGACGGCGTTCGCCGTGGCGACGAACCGGTCCGGCCGTTTCACCGATGTGAGCCGTCCCACGAAGGCCACGACAGGCACGTCCAGGGGAAGGTTCAGAGCGGCACGAGCCGCCCCGCGCTCGGGAATCCGGTCCAGCCGGACACCGGGTGGTATCACGACATACTGCTCCGACCGGCCGATCCCGGCCGCCAGCAGGTCGTCGCGGACCTGAGATCCGACGGTCACCAGCCGATCCGACATGGACGCGAGGAGCCGTTCCACCTGTACGTACAGGTGACGTTTGGCCGGTGAGAAGTAGCCGTGCAGGAGATGGCCGTGGAAAACGTGGATCCGGGCCGAACCGACGCCGGCGAGGCGTGACGCCGTACGGCCGAGCGCACCCGCCTTGGCCGTCCGTGTGTGGACGATGTGCGGGCGGAACGCACGCATGGCGCTGATCAGATGGAAGAGGGCCCGATAGTCGTCGGTGGGCCTGAGCGGCCGGCCGAGGCCCGCGACCCGGTGAACCTGCACCGCCGAGTCGCGGAGCCGGAGGTGGTCTCCCTCGCCGTTGTCGACGTGACCGGTGTAGAGATGGTGGTCGAACTCATCCGGGTTCAGCCCTTCAGACAATCCCATTACCTGGGTAGCGGGACCGCCGACATTCATCCGGGCAATGATTTCCATGACACGAATCCGACTGTCGGGCTTCACACAGGCTCCTTGCTGACAGGCGTGGCTCACGTCGAGAAGCTAACTAGGGATTCGGGCCGTTCCGTCCACGCCGTCACGGCGGTGGTGAAATGTTTTATCGCTCCCTACCTGCGCGTTATCGAGCCGCGTTGCTCGGTGTGACAGCCGTCCGCGTCGCTTCACGGACAGCGGGCTCAACCGACGGGATACGCCGGCGAAAAGAATCGGCAATGGGGGGTAATCACCAGACCATGGACATCCTTCGGACATGAGGACATCCGTCCCTCGGCGCTAGCGTCGCCGACGCAGAGTCACTCGCCGGTGGGTCAAACCGACCGCCGGCCCCTGTGACGTCGTCCTGACGCGGATCGAAGGTAGCCTCCCGTGGAATATCTCATCGTTGCCGCCGCCGCAGTGGTGCTCGTCTTTCTTGTCCGTGCGAACCTGGACGCCGCAGTGGCGCGCCGGGTCCTGCCGGTCCTGCTCGCCGCCTTCGTCGTCCGGCTGGTCGTCCACGTCCTGGTGATGCGGAGCGGTGTCATCGACTACGGCGGCGACAATCTGGGTTACGAGGGGAGGGCCGTTGGAATCGTCGAATACTGGAGGCAGGAGGGTTTCCAGTTCGTCACGGCCGATGAGATCGACACCCTCACCTCCGTCGCTGTGCCGTGCCAGGTCTTCGCGATCGTCATCTACCTGTGCGGTGGCCTCGCTCCGCTCGCCTGCACCGCCATCGTCGCGCTCCTCGCCTGTGCGCTGTGCATCGTCATCTACAGACTTGCCCGGCTCGTCGGTGCCGACGAGCGCTCGGCGTTTCTGGTGCTCGTCGTCACGGCGTTCATGCCCGCGTTCCTGTTGCACACCTCGGATACATACAAGGACGGCTTCAACGCATTTCTCGTGGTGACCAGCATCGGCCTGGGAGTTTCGCTTTCACGACGATTCGACCTGCACAGGCTCCTCATGCTCGTCCCGCTGCTGTGGGCCCTGTGGTACGTGCGGCCGTACATGGTGTTCATGTGCGCGGTGCCGCTGATCCTTGGCCTGGTGGGTCTCAAGAGCGTGTTCTCCCCGCGGCGCATGCTCGTCTTCGCGATGCTGCTGGTATCCGCCGTGTTCGTTTTCGGGGGCGTTTGGGAAGCCCAGCTCGAGGTGGCCCAGGAGCAGCTTGAGAACGGGCAGTCGGCGGCCGTCCGTCGTGCCAACGGGGACGGGAGGTCGGGCGTCGTCTTCGAAGACGGCGGCGACCCGTGGAACGCGCTCGGCTCCAAGGTGCTCTACACGCTCCTGTCCCCGTTCCCCTGGACCGAGGGCGGCCTGATATTGCATCTCGGGAAGATAGACGTCCTTATCTGGTATTTCCTTCTTTACAGTGCGGCGCGCGGGTGCCGCCGGCTGTGGCGCCGTGACCGCGCGACACTCCTGATCCTCATGTCGTTCATCATCCCGGGCACGATCGTCTACGCCAGCACCATGGCCAACATCGGCCTGATCTTCCGGCAACGCATACCGATCGTCCTGGTCACGAGTGTGCTCGCCGCAGTGGCGTGGAGCAGGAGCTCATGGGGCGAGGAGCAGCCCGCGGCCGCTCCTCCATGCGGGCGGCCTGCCGATGGCGGTGTCTCGAAAGTGATCTGACGGCGCGACCGGGCCGGGTCGCCGGAGGAAACGCGGCCGGTGCTTCAACGCCGGAACCATACCTCCGACATGACCAACGTTGGCCGAACCTTTCGCCGGTGCATGCTGATCATCACGGCTGCGCGCCCGCCGTCCGCCGTAGCATCGGTCGCGATACGACAGCCTGCGAATTCGCTTCAGGACGGATGGTTCGATCGCACGGCACCGAGCCGGCTCGAAGAGCCCGCACGCGGTCTCCTCCGGCTGCCGTCCGTTTCCAGGATCCGCCCTTTCCCGAGATGGGAGCCATGTGGTGATGATGCACCGGATCGACGTGAGTGCGGTCCCCGGCCTGGTCCTTGCCGGACGGCGGGCAGGCGACGATAGATCGCGCGGGGGAGCCGTCGTACCGCCTGATGTCTTCGCGACAGTGGTATGAGGTGTGCCGGATGCTGGTCACCGTTCTCACTCCCACGTTCAACCGGGCAGGGTATCTCCCGGAACTCCACGCGAGCCTGTTGCGTCAGGACATGGACCTGGAATGGGTCGTCATCGACGACGGGTCGACCGATGACACCGAAGATGTCATGGAGGAACTGGCCCGGATCAGCTCGTTCCCGGTCCGCTTTCAACGGCAGCCGAACGGTGGGAAGCACTCGGCGTTCAATCGCGGGGTCTCGATGGCCCGCGGCGAACTGATCGCTCAGATCGACTCGGACGACCTGCTCGTTCCCGGCGGGCTGCGCCGCCTCCTGGACCATTGGTCCGATATCGGGGACAGCCGGAGGTACGCCGGGGTCGCCGGCCTCTGTGTGGACGAGCGGGGGCACGTCGTCGGTGAGAGATTCCCGCGCGACATGATCGATGCAAGCTGGCAGGAGGCGCTCTATCGGTATTCCACGGCCGGCGACAAACCGAGGATGTACAGGACCGATGTCCTCCGCGCGCATCCCTTTCCCCTGAGAACGGGGTACGTCGCCGAAAGCGTGCTCTGGCGGGCGATCGGAAGAAATTATCTGACGCGCCACGTCAACGAGCAGGTCGTCGTGTGCCGTATGTCCGCGCAGAATCGCCTGACCCGGCGTCCCTTCGCCGAGATCGCCTCTGGGGCCGTCATGCAGCACGGCATCACCCTCGCGGAGGACATCGCATGGCTGCGCTTCAGGCCGGTTCATTTCGTCAAGGCCGCGGTGAACCTCTCGCGGGCCTGTTTCCATCAGAAGGAACCGGTGTGGCGCCGCTCCCGCGGGTTCGACGCGGTGGCCGCCAGAGCTCTGAGCATGGGCTCGATACCACTTGGCTGGGTGTTCTACCGCATGGACCTGCTCTCCTCTGGCTCATGAGAAAGTCATCATGAGCGTTGCGGGGAGATTCGGCCCTCCCGGCTGAGGGCCCGTGACGTCCGTGACCGGTGTCTGATCACGGCCACCGCCGGCCCCCAGACGCCTCCGTGGACCTCCCCTGGAAGGAACGCGGCATCAGGCGTCATGGCGGCGCCACCGGGCGATCAGGCCGGAGTCCGTCAGCGGCGCCAGTACCGAACGCGCCTCGGACAGGCGAGGTAGGAGATCGCGTAGCGGGAGGTGCGCCGAACGCGTGAACCATGCGACTTCGAGCAAGGCCATGAGGATGTAGGCGACGCTGGACGCGAGGGCGGCGCCCAGCGCGCCCCAGCGAGGAATCAACACCAGGTTGAGCAGGACGTTCATGGTCAGCGCGCCGACGGCGATGACAGTCATGGAGATCGGCCGGGCGAGCCGTACGAGATGCTGCTCGACCAGCCGGATCACCGAAAGCGCGATCATTCCGGGGGCCAGTGCCAGCAGCGGTATGACGCTACCGGCGAAAGGCCGGCCGTAGACCAGCGGGATCAGCACGGGGGAGACGGCCGCCAGGATCCCGATGAAGGCTGCGGAGAGAAGCAGGTTGAGCCGGAGGGCGCGGACGGTGACCTGCTCGGCCTGCCGGATGTCGCCATAGGCCTGCCGGGGAAGCATGACCCGGGTGATCGCCTCTGCCGGGATGCAGGCAAGGGAGAGCGTCGTGACCGCGACGGTGTAGATCCCGACCGTGGCGGCGGAGT
This sequence comes from Streptosporangium sp. NPDC049248, assembly GCF_040678965.1. Taxonomy (NCBI): domain Bacteria; kingdom Bacillati; phylum Actinomycetota; class Actinomycetes; order Streptosporangiales; family Streptosporangiaceae; genus Streptosporangium; species Streptosporangium sp. NPDC049248. The sequence continues at coordinate 591,788 of NZ_JBFAQY010000002.1, read as the reverse complement.
CGAGAGCGTTTATCAGCAGGGTGTCAACGGTCATCAGGAGATAGAAGGCCACCAGCCCGATGTGGTAGCGGCTCCCCACGGCGAGCTGGCGGCAGGCGAGCCGACCGTCCGTCAGCAGGGGACGTGGGCGGAGCGCCCGGATGAGAAGGATGAAAGGAAGGACCACTGACATCGTCCAGCACACGATGACGCTGGTCACCGTGATGTGGCCGGTGGCCGCCAAGACCAGAAGGGGGAGGCACTGGATCGACGCGGCGGCGACGGTACCGCGGTTGATGATGTCCACCTGTGATCGCAGCAGCGCGATGCCTTTGAGATTCGTGGCCGCCACCCCGAAGGGCACGGTGAGCAGTGCCAGGCCGAGCAGCGGAGACGTCGTCGGCATGGCGCCGACACGCATCAGCGTCAGCGCGATCAGTGCGGTGGTCGTCCCCGAGAGCAGGCCGATTACCAGGCCGTTCGCGAGGAGACTGCCGTGCCGTGCCCGGTCCGTCCACAGATAGATCTGTGCTTTCTCGACGGACAGGTGCCCCAGCAGGATGGCGATGAGCGTCGTGGTCGCGATGACCGAGTAGGTTCCCCGCCCCTCGGGCTGAAGGGTGCGTGCGATCAGCACGCCCGTCACCGTGCCCAGCAACACCTGGACCGCATGGCTCCCGACGGTCTGGAGCACCCTGCTGAGGGAGGAGCTCAGGTACGCGGTACGGGGCATCGCAGTTGCTAGGCGTGGCATCCGGCCCCGCTGATGAGGGCGGCGTTCGGGGTTGCGTGCGTTCGGTGCCAGAGCTCGAACTGCAGCAGCGCCCACAGCCGAACGCTGTGGTCGGCACCGTCGATGTGCTTCCGGAGCAGCTCCTGGACCACCGCCGGCCGGAACAGGCCCCTGTTGCGGGCGGTGTCGTCGGTGAGCATGTCGTAGGCCAGTTCTCGCAGTTCGCCACGGAGCCACGAGGCTAGAGGTACGGCGAACCCCTGCTTGGGATAGCGCAGCAGTTGTTCGGGCAGCCAGGGGGCCACCGCTCGTTTGAGCAGGAGTTTGGTCTGACCGTTGCGGATATGCAGTGCGCCGGGAAGGGCGGCCGCCCACTCCATTATGTGGTGGTCCAGGAACGGCGAACGGGCCTCCAGCGAGTGGGCCATCGATGTGATGTCGGCCTTGACCAACAGGTCGCCCGGAAGGTAGGTAAGGGTGTCGACATCCATGACACGGCCGAGATCGGTCTCAGCCGATGAACCCTGGAAGGCCTCCTCCAGCAGGCGGTAGCTGTCCACCCCCGTCAGTAGGTCCCGGAGCGCGTCGCTGTAGATCGTGGATTTCTGCTCCGGGGTGAAGTAGGACATCAGGCGGGCGTAGCGCTGTGACGGACGCGCCGCGGTGAACCTCATCAGCCGGCCCAGCTGATGGGGCAGAGATCGGGAGTCGCTCCGCTCGCTCACGAGGGTGCCGGTGCGCGTGAGCATCGCCGCCAGGGCCGGGGGCAGCGCCGGAATCCTGCGGGCCTGGTTCATCAACGCGTAGCGCCGGTAGCCGCCGAAGCACTCGTCGCCGCCGTCTCCGTTGAGCGCGACGGTGACATGCTGCCGGCTCAGCTGGGCCACGTGGAAACTGGGGATCGCCGAGGAGTCGGCGAACGGTTCGTCGAAGTGCCAGGCGAGGCGTGGCAGTATGTCGAGCAGGTTCGATGTCACGACGAGCTCATGGTGATCAGTGGAGTACCGGTCGGCGACCATCCGTGCTTTGTGGCGTTCGTCGTACCGACTGTCCTCGAAGCCGATGCAGAATGTCTTGACCGGTTCGGTGCTCTGCATCGCCATGGCGGCGACCACGGCGGAAGAGTCTATGCCTCCGGACAGGAATGCCCCGATGGGCCGCTCGCTCACCATGCGGATCCGGGTCGCGTCCAGGATCAGCTCGCGTAGCCGTTCCTCCTCCTCCCGCTGGTCCAGCACCGGTCGTGGGGTGCGGTCCAGCTGCCAATAGCGGTTGACCGTGATCCTGCCGCGTTCCCAGACGAGCACGTGTCCGGGAGAGAGCTTGTGCACGCCCTGGTAGATGGACCACGGCGCGGGGACGTACTGGTACGTCAGATAGTGATGCAGGGCGACGGGATCGATCTCGCGGCCCATGCCGGGGTCCTGCGCGAGAGACTTCAGCTCGGACGCGAACCGGATAGAGGAGTGGTCGGCCCGCCAGTAGAGCGGTTTCTTGCCCACCCGGTCCCTGGCCAGAACCAGCCGCTGGCGGTCTCGATCCCAGATGGCGAAAGCGAACATCCCCCTGAGCCGGTGAACGAGCTCTACGCCGAACTCTTCGTAGAGATGCACCAGACATTCGGAGTCTCCGGCGGTACGCAGACGGTGCCCCTTGGCGATCAACATGTCGCGGAGTTCGGCGAAGTTGTAGATCTCGCCGTTGAACACGGCCACGACGCGGTCGTCCTCGTTGTAGACGGGCTGGTCGCCGGTCGCCACATCGATGATCGCCAGTCGGCGCATGCCGAGTGCCGCGTGTTCGTCACTGTGGAAGCCCGCGCCGTCCGGTCCCCGGTGCACGATCACATCGCACATGCGGCGGACGAGTTCGGGGTCTGGGTGTGATGTTGTGGCCATTCCGGCTATTCCACACATCGGGTCTCCAGGAGTTGGTGGTACAGGTTGATGTGCTGGGTGGTCATGGCGGTTGCGTCGAGGTTCTTGCGTGCCCAGGCGCGTGCTGCGGTCGCCAGGGTGGTGGCGTGCTGGGGGTGGGTGAGCAGGTGGGTGATGGCTTCGGCCAGGGCTGCGGGGTCGGCGGGGGGGACGAGGAGGCCGCGGTCTTCGAGGAGTTCGGGTGTGCCGCCTACCGAGGTGGCGATGGTGGGTCGGCCGGCGGCCATCGCTTCCATGACCGCGTTGCTGAGGCCTTCGGACAGGGAGGGCAGTACGACGATGTCGGCGCGGGCCAGGAGGCCGGCGGTGTCGGTGCGGGATCCGAGGAAGCGGACGTCGAGGCCGAGTGTGGTGGCCTGGGTTTGGAGGGGGGCGTATTCGGGGCCGTCGCCGACGAGGATGACCGTGCAGGGGTTGCCCTGCCGGGCCAGGGTGGCGGCGGCGTCGATCAGGAACCGGTGTCCTTTGATCTCCAGGAGGTTGGCCACGCACAGGATGACGGGCAGGGAGGTGTCGATGTTCTCTGGTTCGGCCGGGTCGAAGGCCGTTTCGGGGAGGCCGTTGTAGATCACGCTGAGTTTGTGCGCGGGGAGGCGTTCGACGGTGCGGGCGTCCTCGGCGACGGCGGCGGCGTTGGCGATGACGTGGTCGGTGACGCGGTTCACGGCCCGTTCCAGAGCCAGCACCCACCAGCGTTCCCGCTTGAAGAAGCTCAGACTGCGCCGGCCCGCGACGACGACCGGAACCCCCGCCAGCCGGGCGGCGGGTGGAGCCACGACGTAACCGAAGTAGAGAAACGCATGCAGCACCTGAGGCCTCAGATGTCGCAACAGACGTATGAGACGGCCGGCGGCGCGCAGGTTGGCGACCAGGGCCGACGGTTCAGAGGAGAGGGATACGAAGCCGAGCCGGTGCACCTCGATCCCCGCCAGGCGCAAAGTCTTCGCATACCCCTCATCTCCCCACAGGACGAGCACGCTGACGTCGATATTCCTCGCGTGCAGTTGCCGGGCCAGCAGGGAGACCTGCACCTCGGTCCCCCCGGGCAGCGTCAACTGCGGGATGAGAAGCGCGACGCGCCGGAGGCCGGACCTATCGCTGGCCGCCACGACGTTCCCCTTCCGGAGGCTGCTCTTCGGTATGAAATCCAATGTGAGGTGCCACATCCGCGGTTCTCAGCCGGAGTGGTCGTCAGGTGTGCGGTGAGGGTGGAGATGTGACCGGCCGGCCGGGCGGGGCCGTTTGACAGGTGTCACCCTGAGGAGGACCGAGAGAAGTCGGCCGCCGAGCCTGGCCAGGCCCGCCGAGGCCCGCCGATCGCCGACATGCGGACGCCGGTTATTTGACGCCGCGGATGACGTACAGCCCGCGGTGACGTTCGATGGAGACCTCACGCAAACCCAGCTCCTGTGTCCACCGCTCAAGACGTCGCCGGGTCTGCGGTTTTTCGTAGCGCGGCGAGAGCCAGTCGAAGGTGTCCAGCACCGACCAGCTCCGGGCGGTCTCTCTGTCCGTCACCCCCAGATAGCGATGGTTCGCGACCGGGATCAGGCGCGCCAGGCACTGTCCCGCCCACGGGACGGCGCTGAGCTTCATGGACAGGGGGAGCAGCTTCGGCACGGCCTTCTCCACGAGGGCGTAGAGCTTGGCGGGAGGCACGTGTTTGGTGATCGGACGCAGCAACTGCCGGGGATGGGGATAGGCGACGATCGCCGCGTACACGTCGATGCAGAACCGGCCGCCGGGCCGCAGATAGCGGAACAGCGTTTTGAACGTCTTTTCGACGTCCGGCGTGTGCTGGATCACCCCGCAGCAGAACAGGAAGTCGAACGACTCCTCGGGAAACGGCAGTGCGTAGATGCTGGCCTGGACAAGCCTCAAACGAGGAAAGTGGCCGTTCGAGGCGGCGTTGGCGTGGACGGCGCTGGATATGTCGACCGACGTCACCTGGGCGCCGGTCTCGCACAGGACCTCGGTGAACCGCCCCGCCCCGCTGCCGCATTCGAGTACGGCCTTTCCCGCGAGCTCGGCGGCCGACCAGCCGCTCGCGTTCATCAGTCGATCACGCGAGATCGGCATGCCGGAGTGTGAGTCAAGCTGCGTCAGCCGATGCTGGTTCCACTGGTATCCGAACCCCTCCGCGTAGTTGTCCCGGGGAACGAAGCGTGGAATTCCATTGTCGATGGGGTACGCGGTCGAGCACGAATCGCACCGGAGTTCGGCCGCGGCACGGAGTGGACCATGACAGCGTGGGCAGCACAGCACGGACTGCCAGACGGTCTCGTTGTCCGTCTCGATGTCCGTGCCGCCGTCTACGCGTTTGGAAAGAGTCATTCGATTGCCTATCCAGCAAGACAACAAGGACGGCCACGCCGGCCGGTCCCTGGTTCCCGAGTCATGTTACGGAACGTGACCGCACGGACACGGGTAGGTGGAAGGGTGTGTCCCGAGACGGACCGTTGAAAAAGTTGAAAAAGACGACGGGTTCCGTCCCTCGCAAAGGAAAACGTGAAGCTGTTTTGGACGCAACGTGATCCGCTCTCATCTAGCGTCGGGCGCGGTGACCGATCGGTATGTTCAGATCTGTCGCGAACTTCTGAGGTATGAGGCGCGCGTAGGTGCTCAGGTATCGATCGACGAGCCTGTCGCTGGTGAGGTGGTCCACCGCCCACGCCTGCGCCGAGGCGCCCAGTCGCTTTGCGAGCACGTGATCGGTGAGCAGGCGCTGGATCGCGTCGGCCAGAGCGGCGGCGTCGGCCGGGGGGACGAGCAGCCCGCGATTCTCTTCGAGGAGCTCGGGTACGCCGCCGACGCGCGTCGAGACCGTGGGAAGTCCGGCTGCCATCGCCTCCATGATGCAGTTCCCGAGGGCCTCTGCCAGTGTCGGATGGGCCATGATGTCGGCGCGGGCCAGCCAGGCGTGCACGTCGGTTCGGAAGCCGGGAAAACGAACGTCGATCCCGAGCTGCTCCGCCTGCTTCTCCAGGTTGCCGCGTTCCGGTCCGTCCCCGATCAAAACGATGGTGCACCTCAGCCCGCGGAGTTCGAGGAGCGCCGCGGCGTCGAGCAGGTAGCGGTGACCCTTGAGGGGCTGAAGCCTGCTCACGCAGACCACGACGGGGAACTCCGTTTCCAAGGGGGCCGGGCTGTGTGGAAGAAACGCCGCGGGTGGGAGGCCGTTGTGGATCACGCTGATTTTGTGGTGGACGCGGAAGCGGCTTGAGAGCTCGTCCGCGATGCTCTGGCTGACCGGAACGATGTGATCGGCCATGTGGTTGGCGGCCCTGTCTATGAGCGATGTCAGAAGACCTCTGCCGGTGATCATGAGTGGTGTGTGACGTCCCGCCACCACTAAGGGGACCCCGGCCAACTTGCCTGCTGGTACACCGATGGCGTAGGAGTGGAACAGGTGGGCGTGAAGCACGTGAGGTCGGGCCTGGCGCAGGAGGCGTACGAGACGGCAGAACGCCGCGATGTCGCAGAGGAGCGCTCGCCGCCAGCCGGCGGTGCTGATGGTCCGGAAGCGCAGATGCACCACGGGAACCCCCGCGTCCTGGAGAAACGCTTCGAAGGGGCCACCGTCGAAGAGCAGGAGTACGCGGCTGTCAACACCGCGGGCACGCAGTTCCTTGGCGCGCAGTACGACTTGGCTTTCCGCGCCACCTATGCCCATAGTGCCGATCATGTAGAAAACGCGTAATTCTCGGCCATCCGTCAGGCGACGATTACGCCTGAGGTGCCGTCCCTTAAGATTGCTGATCATGGCTGTAGCATTACAGATCGCGGCTGTATCTCCCGTTCCAGGAGATGGCGTGTCTCGCCGCTCAGCCGTACTGGCCGGCCCATGTGAACGAATGACAAAGACATTGAAAAACCTGGCCGTCCAAATCCGGCCAGGACGCTCGTGTCGTGAGACTTGCGTGCATGGCCAAGACTCCGCACCTTCAAAGTCCCTTGCCGGATCCCCTGGAAATTATGGGAAAAGTGTCGGCAAATCGGACTCCACATAAACAAAGATGGCCTGTCTGGTGGCGGAGGGTCTGGTGCTCTCACGTATTTAGATGGTTTCCCGCGGCGTTTGTGACCATATTTGCTGTGACGGTGCTGGGTGCCTTTGGGGTTTCCGTCCGGGATATGGCCTGCTTCGGCGCCTACATCGCGCTGGGACTCGCGCTCCCGGGGCTGCTGCTGATCCGCGCCCTGTACGGCGGCAGGCGGACGCTGGCCGAGGAGATCGCCCTCGGGCTGACGCTCGGCTACGCGATCGAGGTGCTCGCCTATGTCGCCGTCCGCGCGGCCGGGATGCCGCTGCTCGTCATGGCCTGGCCGATCACCACCTACGCGGTCTTCATCGCCGTTCCCCGCCTGCGCCGGCACTGGAGAGGCAGGCGTCGCCTCACCACGCCGCTCTGGTGGTCCTGGTCCCTCGCCCTGGTCACCATCTATCTGATCGCCTGGAGCGCCGCCAAGTTCTTCAGGACGCATGCTCTGACGTGGCCGGCGCTTGGGGCGGCCAATCTCGACATGCCGTTCCACCTGGCGCTGATCGGCGAGTTGAAGCACCATATGCCGCCCACGGTGCCGATGGTTGCCGGTGAGCCACTCTTCTACCACTGGTTCGTCTACGCCCACCTCGCGGCGGCGAGCTGGGTCACCGGCGTGGAACCGCTGGTGCTGCTGTTCAGGCTCTTCATGCTGCCCATGATGGTCGCCTTCGTCGTCCTGATAGGGATGATTGGACGGCGCGTGGTGGGCGCCTGGTCGGCCGGGTTGCTGGCCGTCGCGGGCACTGTCTTCATGGAGGCCCCGAACCTGTACCTGGGGACAAGCGTCGGAATCTTCACGTGGCGTCCCCCTCAGTCGTGGCTGAGCCCCACCCAGGCCTTCGGTGCTCTCCTCTTCGTGCCGGTCGTCATCCTCCTGATCGACCTTCTTGAGCGCAGGCGTATCGCCCTCGGCTCCTGGGTTCTCCTGGGCGTCTTCCTCGTGGCGGTGATGGGGGCCAAGGCCACCTACCTGCCCCTGCTCGCCATCGGCCTGGCGGCGATCGTGGTGATCGAGGTGGCGAGACGACGCCGGGTGCCCTGGCGCGTGCTCGTCGTGCTGGTGACTACCGTGATGTGCTTTCTTTACGCGCAGTTCGTGCTGTTCGGCCAGGCGCGCCTAGGGATGATCGTCGAACCGCTCGCCATGACCCGCAAGATATGGGCGGAACTGACCGGTCAGGACGGAGACATCGGGCCATTGTCGGCCTCGGCTTTCGGCGTCACGCTGCTGTACCTGCTGAGCTGGGTCATAGAGTGGTGCGGGATCTGGGGCCTGCTGAGCCGACCGCGGTTGCTGCTGCGGCCTGCCGTGGTTGTGATGCTCAGCATCGGGGCGGGGGGGTTCTGCGCCACGCTTCTGTTCGGGCACCCTCATCATGCCGAGATGTACTTCTCCGTGGCGTCCTATCCCTATCTGGCGATAGTCGCCGTCTACGGAATCTTCGTCATTGTTCGGCTGGCTCAGGTGCCTCCACGCGTGACGGCGTACGCGGTTGGCGCGGCGATCGTAGCGACCTGCTCGATCCGTATGATCTTCGGCGTCCGGATCCCCCTGGGCCCGGGCCAGAGCGAGATCCTCCTGTACCGGCCGTATATCGCCTTTGCGGCTCTCGCCCTACCGGTGATCGGCCTGCTCCTCCTCGCCAACAGGCGGCGCCTCGTCGTCGCCGGAGCCATCACGATCTCAATGGTCACGGCCGTCGGCCTGCCCGCGGCCTGGGCGGCCCGCGTCCTCTCGTCGGCCGTTCCCGCTCCGGCGGGCGGTGGCGCGGACACGGGCCCGGGAGTGCCGGTGATCCGCAGGGACGCCTTGACCGCCGGACGATGGTTGCGTGCCCACTCGGATCCGGATGACCTGGTCGCCACGGACACACATTGCCGAGGGAAATCCGAGAACCCCTGTGACAGCCGTGAGTTCTGGGTGTCCGCGCTGACCGAACGACGCGTGCTGGTGGAGGGGTGGGCGTTCAGCCCGGCGAATTACCAGCACTGGCACAGGGGCCTCGTGGCGGAGCACCTGCCGTTCTGGGACCAGGAGCGGATCCAGCTCAACGATGCCGCATTCCGATCGCCCTCGGCGGCTTCCATTCAGCGGTTACGGACGCGTTACGGCGTGCGCTGGCTGTTCGTCGACGAGCAGCACACCGGTGCGGACTCCAAGATCGGTGACGGCGCGAACCTGAGGTTCCGTTCCGGCGACTACGCCGTTTACGAGGTGCCAGACGGTACGGCCTGACTCCTTCGCCGCGTCCAGGCCCCGTCGGTGCCCGCCTATCAATCCTCAGGCCGAGGTTGACCTGTGACAACGGATCGTGACGGCCGAGCATGAGCCGGAGTGCCGGATGGTTGAAGCGGGGAGCCGAAGCGCCCGCGGCGAGCATTCGCATTCCGGGCGGAAAGACTTGTCTTGGCGTCACCGCATCACCTGTCCGATGAACAGCGCCATGGCGGCCATGGTCCGTCACGCGCTCCTTGGCCCGGGGTTGCCGACTGCCAATGGACATTCCGCAGCGGCGGAAACCCATGGCTCCGGCAACTTGTCGCCCGCCCTTCGGCAAAGGCGGAGGACGGCGTGCGGCCACTAATCCGAGTCCCGCATAAATTCAAGCGGACAGGTGGTCGCTGAGGCCATGCGTTCTTCGCGGAAGGGCTCAAACACCGGTGGAGGCACTTGTTCCGGCAGGCGGTAAGGGGACGAGATCGCGTCCGCGGTCCCACAGGCCGGCGAAACAACTGACCCCCTGTCAGCGAGAGGCCGGTGCTCCATTACGGGCTCGAAGCGGTTTGGGACGCGAGCGTCACCCGCGTGGGGATCGTCGTCGGCGACACGGCCCGCGGGATCCGGGCAGCGGCGGGCGACGGCTCCGGGGTCGGCCTCGACGTGCCCTTCCTCGCCGGAGAGGAGCCCTCCGGTCTGGCGCGCTGCGTCCTGACCGCCTGCGACTTCTCGCCGGTCAGCCGTTCATGGAGAGGATCGCCCAGATCATGCGCTGGTATCGGAGCAACGAGCCATGGTAGCGACGGTTGAAGGAGAGGGCCTGATGAACGGGGAAGAACCGATGAGGTGCCCGGTCGACCGGATCGCGGCCGCATTGGTCTGCCCGTCCTGCCGCGTTCCCCTCGACGCGTCGTACGGATGCGCGGCCTGCGGAACCGGTGGTCACCGGACGGGAAACCAGCTCCGTTTTGCCGGCTTCGGAGACGCCGAGCTACGGGACGATCCGCTCAATCGGATCAAGGAGACCGTCAAGCGCCGTTTCGGGCCCGCATATCCGCTTGTGATCCAACTGCTCTCACCCGTGCTGCTGAGACGGTTCATCCGCCCCTTCCTCATGAGTTTCGATCTTGATCGTGATCTGGTGGCGGATCTAGGGTCGGGTACCAACCGCTATGATTCACGACTCCTCTGTGTGGACGGGGGCGCGTACGCCAACGTTGACATTGTGGGTGACCTGCGAACACTGCCGATCGATGACGGGGCTCTCGCCGGTATCGTCAGCATCGCCGTACTCGAGCACGTACCGGATCCGCAGGCTCACGTTCGGGAGATGTGGCGTGTGCTCAGGCCGGGAGGGCGGGTGCTGTGCTACGTGCCCTTCATGCAGCCGTTTCACGCGTCACCGTATGACTACCAGCGCTACACCGAGGCGGGTATGAAAACCCTCTTCAGCCGTTTCGACGTGATGCATGTGCGGATAGGCGCGGGTCCCACCTCGGCCATGCTGTGGACGTTCCAGGAGTGGCTGGCCCTCCTGCTCTCGTTCGGCAGCAGGCGGCTCTACCGCGTGCTGGCCCCCCTGATGTGGTTGCTCTCGCCCATCAAGGTCCTCGACGTCCTGCTGGCGCGGCACCCCAACGCCACGGTGGCGGCCAGTGGGTTCGTGATCGAGGCGCGGAAGCCGACGGAGGCCCGGCCGGAGTAGCGGCCGGGGGCGGCAGGGTTGACCGGTGTGACCTAAGACTTACGTAATGGATCACCAATGGACGGCAGCGCAACGTCTGCCGACTGATCCTTCCGTTGTTCACTTCGGCTGTGAAAGTAACCGATCGGGAGACGATTCCCTTCAACCGAACGCATATCTCGCCGAACGAGCTGGACTATCTCGCCGAGGCGGTATGCCGGCGATCCACCTGCGGAGACGGGCCGTTCACCCGGCAGGCCTCCGAGCTTCTCGAGAAGATCACCCAGGCGGGCCGGGCGCTGCTGACCACCTCCTGCACGCACGCGCTGGAGATGTCGGCGATTCTGCTCGCCCTCCAGGCCGGCGATGAGGTGATCATGCCGTCGTTCACCTTCATGTCGATGGCCAACGCCTATGCCCTCCGCGGGGTGGTGCCGGTCTTCGTCGACTGCAGGCCCGACACCCTCAACATGGACGAGCGGCTGATCGAAGCCGCGATCACCGATCGCACCCGGGCCGTCGTGGTCATGCACTACGCGGGTGTCGCCTGCGAGATGGAGGCGATCGGAGAACTGTGCGAACGGTATGGTCTCGCGCTCGTCGAGGACAACGCCCACGGTCTGGGCGGGGCCTATCGAGGCCGACCTCTCGGTTCGTTCGGCAGCATGGCCACCCAGAGCTTCCACGCGACCAAGAACGTGCAGTGCGGGGAGGGAGGCGCGCTGCTTCTGAACGACGCGGATCTGGTGGCGCGAGCCGAGATCATCCGGGAGAAGGGCACCGATCGCAGCAGGTTCTTCCGCAGGCAGGTGGACAAGTACAGATGGGTCGATATCGGATCGAGCTATCTTCCGTCCGATGTTCTCGCCGCACAGCTGACCGCCCAGCTGGAGTCGTTCGGCACGATCCAGGCCCGGCGCCATGCGGTATGGCGCAGGTATCACGATGAACTGGCGGACTGGGGTGCGGTGAACGGGGTCGCCCAGCCGACGGTCCCAGATGGCTGCGCCCATCCGGCGCATCTGTACTATCTCTTGCTTCCGGATCTGGTGAATCGGCAGGAGTTGATCGCCCACCTCTCGAAGAGGGATGTGCAGGCGGTATTCCACTACCAGCCGCTGCATTCCGCGCCCGCAGGGGTGCGATACGGGCGGGTGGCCCCAGAAGGATGCCCGGTCACCGAGGAGGTCGCTGACCGTCTTGTACGGCTGCCGCTGTTTGCTGATCTGACCGAGGCCGACGTCGACCACGTGATCAACGCCGTCCAGACCTACGAGGTGAACTGATGGGGTGTGACGTGATCCAGGCGCGAGCCGTACGGGCTCGGGAATCCCCCTTGGAGTCACCCAGGTCCGGGTGTCCGGCCGGGCGTCTCGCCGCTCCCGCTGAGGTCTGGCCTCCATTCTCCGAGGTCCGAAGGCCGTCTACAGATCGGCCGCATACGTCATCGTGCATCGATACCCGGTTGGCCGCTTCGACCGGTTCATGAGGCCGATCGCGCCCGGCCGGACCGTGACGCTCGCCGGCTCTCTTGCAGATCGGCGGCTATGTGCGCAAAGAGGCCGCGCACGCGGACGCCATCGCGGGATCTGCGTATGACAGGAATCATGCGTGCGGCTGCTGGGAAGGCGCTGGTTTCCACCAACTCCGCCGCACCCGGAAGTCACCGCCTGACACATCTTTGTTCAGCGCCATCGAGGTGTAGCGGGTTGATCGGGACGAAGGCTGAGATCCGTCAGGTCTCGACGAGCGACCCGAGCCAGGTCACGAGCGCCGGAAGAGTCTGTTCAGGCGGTAACACGCGATGACCGGAACCGTCTCTGACGCCAACCCCCGGTTGATTTCCGGTGGCCGACCATAATTCATTCGATCCCGTTACTCGATCACGATCCGGAGTGACTGCCATATGGTTGAAGTCGGAAGCGGGACCGCCCACGAGAAGGATTCACGCTCCGGGTGGCGAGCTCTGGTTTCGGCATTTTGGGGCCGACGTGTCGCATATCTGCTGGCCAGCGCCATGACGGCGGTAGTCTATTGCGCTCTCCTGGGGCTGGGGCTGCTTGCCGTCAAAGATCGGGTTCCTTATGTCTTCCTGCTTGTGGCCTGCCAGTTCCTCACCTCGGTGATCGTCTATCCATGGTACAGGCTGGTGGTTTTTCGTGCCGCCGGGGAATCGTGGTTCGCGGGTTACCTGAGATTCTATGCGGTCGGACTGGGCTTCCTGGCGGCGTCCGTTGTCGGTGTCCCGATTCTGGTGGAATTTGTCGGTATTCCGATTATGGTGGCACAAGGCCTGCTAATAGCCGTGAGTCCGCCGCTAACCTATTTGACGCACCGGGTGTGGACGTTCCCCAATCGGGAGAAAGTCTAGTCTTGCCAAGATGCCATACGTTCTTTGACAAAAGTGAAGGATGGCGGCGGGCTGCTAATTGGAGCTCCGCGTAAATTGAGTGTGCAGACGGTCGCTGTGGCCAGGCGCTCTTGGTGGAAGGACTCAACAACCATGAAGGCACTCGTTCTAGCGGGTGGCAAGGGGACGAGGCTGCGCCCGCTGACCCACACCTCGGCGAAGCAGCTGGTCCCCGTCGCCAACAAACCGGTGCTCTACTACGGACTTGAGGCGATACGGGACGCGGGCATCAGCAACGTCGGGATCATCGTCGGCGACACGGCCCATGAGGTCCGGGAGGCGGTCGGGGACGGCTCGAAGTTCGGCCTCGACGTGACCTACATTCCCCAGGAGGCCCCCCTGGGGCTTGCGCATTGTGTCCTGATCGCTCGGGAGTTTCTCGCCGATGAGCCGTTCGTGATGTATCTGGGCGACAACTTTCTGGTGGGCGGTATCAGAGGCCTGGTGGAGGCATTCTGCGAGGCTGACAACGACGCCCAGATCCTGCTCACCAGAGTCGCCGAGCCACAATTCTACGGAGTCGCCGAGCTTGGACCGGACGGCGGGATCATCGGGCTGGAAGAGAAACCGGAGCACCCGCGTAGTGATCTCGCGATCGTGGGGGTCTACACGTTCTCTCCGGCCATCCATGAGGCGGTCAACGCGATCACGCCTTCCGCCCGCGGAGAGTTGGAAATCACGGACGCCATCAAATGGCTCATCGACAACGGTGGCCGTGTCCGTTCGCACTTCGTGAGCGGCTACTGGAGAGACACCGGACGTCTGCAGGACATGCTGGAATGCAATCGCATCGTCCTGGAGGCGATCGAACCAGACATCCGGGGAACCGTTGACGGGTTCTCGGAGATAACGGGGCGCGTTGTCATCGAGTCCGGGGCGGTGGTGGAGAACTCGGTGATCCGAGGGCCTGCGGTCGTCGGTACCCAAAGCAAGGTAAACGGCTCGTACATCGGCCCCTATACCTCGATCGCCGAGGGCTGCGTGCTGGAGGATGCCGAGGTGCAATACAGCATAATTCTGGGAGAATCCGTCATTAGAGGCGTCTCAGGACTCACGTACTCCCTGATCGGCCGAAACGTCGAGGTCATCCAGGCCAGAGGAGTGCCCAACACGCATCAACTCATGGTCGGTGACCACAGCAGGATTCAGGTGCGGGCATGAGAATCCTTGTTCCAGATGGTGCTGGATCATCGGCTCCCATTATGTGCGATCGCTGCTGCCGGGAGGATATCCCGGCTATGAGAATGCTCATGTGACGGTGCTGGGCAAGCTCACATATGCGGGCAACGTGGCGAATCTGCGCCCGGTGGCCGAGCATCCGTGCTTCACATTCGTCAGGGGGACGTCACCGATGCCCGGTTACCGGCCGACGTGGTGCCGGGGCATGACGTGATCGTGAACTTCGCCGCCGAGACTCATGTCGACCGATCGATAAGCGGCCCCGGGGAGTTCGTGGTCACCAACATGCACGGCCTGCAACGCCTCCTGTAGGCGGCGCTCGATACCGGCGCGCGTACAGTCGTTCAGCTCTCCACGGACGAGGTGTACGGATCCATTGCCGCGGGGTCCTGGACCGAGCCGGACCCTTGCTGCCCAACTCGCCCTATTTGATGAGGGACTTATCCAGGTCGTGCGGTGGTACCGCGATCATCAGGACTGGTGGCGCCCATTGAAGAAAACCGGTCGATAACCGCTGGAGTGCTGCGGTTTGAATCGCCCTGGCCCAGGTGGAGACTCTGACGAACCCGAGTCCGGCGGAGCCGGCTTGATGGACGGGCCCGCACCCGCCGCCGTAGGGCCTGTCGGACTTCACGGGCGCAGCACCGAGTAGAGGATCTGGTCGTGCCAGCCGCCATCCCGCCATTGGGCGCGGCGCAGGATTCCCTCGCGTTCGAACCCGGCCTTCTCCAGAGCGCGCTGCTCGCCGTAGTTGGCGATGTCCGTGAAGGACTGGATGCGCTCGGCTCGCGTGTGGGCGAACAGATAGTCCACGAGCTGGCGCTGAGCCAGTGTTCCGATGCCTTGGCGGCGGAAGTCGGAGAAGACACAGATGCCCATCGCCCAGCACCAACACGTAGAATTCGGTCCCCAGGAGGTCGTCCACCACACCACCCATCCGGCCGGGCCACCGTCGACGTCGATGGTGAGGCGACCGGAGTCGGTGCCGAGGAATCCGTTCTCGGCGAACTCCTGGCGGAGCCCGTGCGAAGAGCGGTGTCCATACCACTGGAGCTCGCCTCTGAGCTCGGGGGTAGCCCGTTCCGCCTCGAAGACGTCCAGGTCCTCCTCGCGGACCGGCCTCAGTTTGATGACCTCCATGACCTTCCTTTCGTATGGCCTGCGCAGGCCTCGTGGCAGAGCGGTTCCAACGGTGCCGGCTCGGGAGGAGGCCGGCCTGACGGATCGGTTCGGGTGGACGCCAGGTGGACGCGAGCCGTAGGACATCGTTCCAGGCAAGACTTTCAAAGCCGACCATGTGAGACCGGCATGCTGGAATGCGAGCTGAAACGCGTTGGCCGATGCTCACTTCACCGGCATCCGGCCCCCTCCGCTCAGTCGCCTTTAGGACAAGCCGTAAAATTCCATCCGAAAGAGTCATTCGATTGCTTATCCAACGAACTAGGAAAGATGACCACGTGGGCCGGGGCTCCCATTCCCGAGCCATGCTATGGATCGTGACCTCCCGAAGACAAACATGCGGGAGGCGTGTCCTGAGCTGTATCGCCGGAAAGGCTGCCGGCCTCGATCCGCATGAAGAACCGGCAAGAACAATGCCGGGGTAAGGGCGTCCGTCCCCGCCTGTGGCGCTGCGGTGGTCACCCCCGGCCTGATCGCCGCCTGGGGCAGATCCAGGCCCCGGTATCTCCGGCTTGAACTGCGAAAACACCAACGAGCGCGACGAAAGGCTCTTCCGCCGACCTTATGGCGCCGACCCGCACTAGGCAGCGACCGGACCGCGGGCATGACCGAACTCAAAACCCGTCCCCACAGAAGATCAACTCGATGTGAGTCGATTACTCCAAGATCATGAAAGATTCAAGGGTGGGCGTAGAAAATCGTGGTTTCGTCCTTGGTCTCATTAATATAGTGTAAATCCGGCCTGCGGGCCCGACCGGCCGACTTGGTAGTCATGAGACTGGCACTATGACTAGCGTATCCGTCGTAATTCCATGCTATCGATCCGAGCAGACGCTTCCGGTGCTGGTTGATCGCCTCCTTGTTGTTTTGTCAACCGCCGCCTCCGTGTCCGAGGTCATACTCGTCGTCGACGGTTCACCAGACAAGACATGGGAAGTCGCCCAACAGCTTGCCGATCGGTACGAAACGGTCCGCGCACTGCTGCTGGCCCGGAACTACGGTCAGCACAACGCTCTCGTCGCCGGCATCCGCTGTGCTCGCTACGACACCGTGGTCACCATGGACGATGATCTTCAGCATCCACCAGAAGAGATCCCCAAACTCCTGGCAGGCCTCCGGCCTGACCTCGACATCGTCTACGCAGTCCCATGCGCTGGGACGCACGGATTCATACGTGATCTCGCCTCCAGATCGCTCAAGATCGGACTCTCTGGGCGATTCGGTGAGGCAACAGGCCAAGATATCTGCGCGTTCCGTGCCTTCCGCAGTTTTTTGCGCGAATCATTGGACGGGGTCGCAGGCCCCCACGCTCTAATCGACATCTCGTTCTCGTGGGCCACCATGCGGGTCGGAACCGTCCCGGTAAACATAGAGCGCCGACTTGTCGGGCGCTCCAATTATACCGTTCCGATGCTCATTCGCCATGCGGTCCATGTCATGATTGGATACAGCACCGTCCCGCTTCGCCTGGTCACCTATTGCGGGCTGCTGGCAGGGGCTCTCGGCGCCGTCCTGCTCACTGTCTTTCTTTGGAACTACTGGTGGGGGGACAGCACACTCAAAGGGTTCACGTCGATAGCGTCCATGATTTCACTGTTCGCCTCTGCCCAGATGGTCGCCCTTGGAATCATCGGGGAATATCTCGGCAGGATCCATGTGGAGCGCATGGGGCGTCCCACGTACATCGTTCGCGAGCGGTCCGAAAGTCGCGACTCACGCCTGCCGGCGACGCCTGACGTGAACGCGGAGACTTTAATCCGCCCGGGAGTCGGCGCTCACGAACGGTAGTCCGATCCGAGGGTCTTCCCGGGAGACCCATACGAAGCCCGAGCAAGTCGAAAGTGTGGGGCACATGAAACGAGTTGCGATAGTGCAATCAAATTATATTCCATGGAAAGGATATTTCGACCTGATTGCCCACGTCGATGAGTTCGTACTCCTCGACGAGGTGCAATACACTGACAGAGACTGGCGTAATCGTAATCGTATAAAAACGGCGGCGGGTCCTAGATGGCTCTCGATCCCGCTCACGCACGGCCCTCGGAGCCGGCTGATCAACGAAATGGTCATTGCCGACCCGAACTGGAACATCATGCACTGGCGAGCTCTCACACAGGCGT
The DNA here is from genome assembly GCF_040678965.1 of Streptosporangium sp. NPDC049248. Taxonomy (NCBI): domain Bacteria; kingdom Bacillati; phylum Actinomycetota; class Actinomycetes; order Streptosporangiales; family Streptosporangiaceae; genus Streptosporangium; species Streptosporangium sp. NPDC049248. Next base: position 574,303 of record NZ_JBFAQY010000002.1, on the reverse strand, counting down.
ATCGGAAGGCCGCATATTTCGACGAGTTCGCGCCGGCCCTGGAGGCGCTTTACCATGGATGCCGGGATGATCGGCTTTCCGAAATAAACAGACATTTCCTCGAAGGGCTCTGTTCGGTCCTTGGCATCCGAGCCGATCTGCGCTGGTCCACCGACTACGTCACCACGGGATCCAAGACGGAGCGCCTCGTCGATTTATGCCAGAAGGCGGGGGCCCATGAATATATTACCGGTCCGACTGCGCGGGCCTACCTCGATGAGAGCCTCTTTCGGAGAGCGGGCATCGAGTTGCGATGGTTCGACTACTCGAGCTACCCGGAATATCCACAGCTCCACCCGCCGTTCGACCACCGGGTGAGCGTCCTTGATCTTATATTCAACACGGGGCCGAATGCCATCGAATACCTGAAGATCGCTACTTCTGGGCGGGCATCACGGTGAGCGCCGGCTCGATACTGTTTCAACCGGGATCACATCACACGGTATTTTCGAATGGGGTGGGCCGATCCCCACGAGTTCGAGCAGCCGACTTGGCACGTGGCCTGTTTCTCCCTTATTCCGGCCGCACCCCGTCTGCGCGAGCAGGATTCTCCGATGAAGCGATGGGAGGCCTGCTCGGCCCTACATCCGGCTTTGAGAGGTTCGACTTTGGTGGCGTCTTCCACGGGGCCGTCGCTGCAGGACGGGGTGAGCCCGGCGGAAGTCTTGGCGAGTCCGTGAACGACGGCGTGCGAAGCGGGCAGGTCAGGGGTGCGGGTACTACATTCGCAGATCTCGCGGGAGGGGATCGCCGCGTCGGCGGTAGTGGCTGATCAGCGCGCGGGTCTGGTGGAGCTGTCGGAAGGCCGACCAGGCCAGGACATGACGGTGACGGCCACCGCCGTCCAGCAGGCCGGAGTGGTGGCCTTGGGCTCCGGCCTGTCTTCCCAGCACAGCCGGGCGCCCAGGTCGAGCGCCGCCCTTTCATCGCCGGCCACTGCTCGGCGGCCCAGGTCTCGATCACCTCCTCGTCGCGCTCGATGGCGCGATGGACGTGCGTCTGAGGAGTCCAGTCGATGCGGTGCAGCAGGTAGGAGACCCCGCGCGGGGTATAGCGGATACGAAACAGCGCAGCGATCAAGTCCGCGACCCGGGCCAGGGTCCAGCGCCGATCCTCGGTGTAGCCTTGCGCGGCCGGGCCGCGCCGGCCGTCAACCGGGCCAGGAGGGTCTCGTCCAGGCGGCACTTGTCCCCGCCGGGACCCTTGGAGGCCGGCGCCTCGATGCCGCCGGCCTGCCAGGCCCGGTACCGGCGGTTGGCCGACATCCGGCTGACCCGGAACCGGCGGGCCACCTCCGGCGCCGGCCCTCCCCGCGCGAACAGGTCAGCGGCTTCAACAACCGGCAGATTCACTTCGGAGAAATCCCTGTCCCTCTCGAAGCCGAAAAGACGGCATCCGAGCTTCCACGACATCACGGGCCTGAGCGGCTCGTTTTCCTGAACGACGCGTGGAAGCTCGGTCCCGGTAAGACCGTAATCTGTGGCTGGATTACTAAGGCGAAGTGAACACCACATCAACCCAGTAGTTGCTGGATTGGTTGCTGTTGACAGGGAAATTATTCACTGCGCCGTAGCGGTATACGCCGTTTCCGCCTGCCGCGCCATCCGCGAGCGCGATGAGCGGGCCGTTTGCGTATTGCGTGGTGAAGTAGGGCCTCGTTACCGACCAGTATCCCGATGTGGTGTGGTAGGAGGCGATGTAGGTGGTGTTGGGGGTGATCTCCACGGGTGTGGGGAAGTTCACCTGTTGCCACCCGGATGCGGTCTCGTTGGTGAAGACCGCGCTCGCGAGCAGTTGGCCATCGGTGGTCCACAGGCTTCCGGTGTGCGTCCCGGTGTTCTGCGGCCCCTTGTAGAAGCGGATGCCGTCGATGGTTCCGGCCGTGGTCGTCTTGAATTTCACACCGAGTGTAATGGCACTGGTGTCGGGCTGGGATTGGACGGCCGGGACCACCGTGTTGTCCCACAGGCTGTTCGAGGGGGTGAATACGACGTCCACCCAGTAGTTGCTGGCTTGATAGGTGTCGGTTGGGAAGGAGTTCGTGGCGCCGTATTTGTATACGCCGTTTCCGCCTTCCGCGCCGTTCGCGAGCGCGATGAGCGGGCTGTTCATGTATTGCGTGGTGAAGTAGGGTCTCGTTACGGAATAGAATCCGGATGTGGTGTAGTAGGAGGCGATGTAGGTGGTGTTGGCGGTGATGTTCACGGGTGTGGGGAAGTTCACCTGTTGCCACCCGGACGCGGTCTCGTTGGTGAAGGTCGCGCTCGCGAGCAGCTGGCCGCTGCTGGTCCACAGGCTTCCGACGTGCGTCCCGGTGTTCTGCGGACCCTTGTAGAAGCGGATGCCGTTGATGGTTCCGGCCGTGGCCGCCTTGAATTTCACGCCGGCCGTGCTGGCATTGGCATCGGGCTGGGATTGAACGGCCGGGACCGCTGCGTTGTTCCACAGGCTGTTCGAGGGGGTGAATACGACATCCACCCAGTAGTTGCTGGCTTGATAGGAGGCGGTTGGGAAGGAGTCCGTGGCGCCGTACTTGTATACGCCGTTTCCGCCTTCCGCGCCGTTCGCGAGTGCGAGGAGCGGGCTGTTCGTGTATTGCGTGGTGAAGTAGGGCCTTGTTACGGAATAGAAGCCGGATGTGGTGTGGTAGGAGGCGATGTAGGTGGTGTTGGCGGCGATGTTCACGGGTGTGGGGAAGTTCACCTGTTGCCACCCGGACGCGGTCTCGTTGGTGAAGGTCGCGCTCGCGAGCAGCTGGCCGCTGCTGGTCCACAGGCTTCCGACGTGCGTCCCGGTGTTCTGCGGACCCTTGTAGAAGCGGATGCTGTTGATGGTTCCGGCCGTGGCCGCCTTGAATTTCACGCCGGCCGTGCTGGCATTGGCATCGGGCTGGGATTGGATGGCCGGAACGGCCGACGGTGGCCAGATGCTGCAGGGTGAACACCCTGGGACGACGGTGACGGTCAGTTCCGTCGGAGTCCCCTGAATATTTCCGATGTCATCGACCGCTCGGGATTTGACCGTTACCGTTCCGCTGCTGGGCGTTGTCCAGTTGTATCGCCAACTGGTGCGACCCGTTGCCTGAAACCATCTCGTCCCGCCGTCGAATGAAACCTCGACTCCGCCGACGACCCCGCCTCCGGTGTCAGCCGCCGTCCCTTGAACGGGGATGACGGTTCCAGCGGGTACGGTGCCGCCGCTTGCCGGATAGGTGATTGCCGACGTGGGCGGAGTGGTGTCCGTTGACGCGACCGCCGGAACCAGACCCGGCTGGATGCTGGCCGGCTGGGTTTTCATGTCGGCCAGCAGGTTGACTGTCGCCTGCTGCATCCGGATGTCCGTGGGGGGCGTACCGCCCAAGCGGCCGCCGCCTGCGGGTTTCAAATCATGATTGTCATCGAGTCCCCAGGACCACTGGACGGTCCCCGTGCCGAAGACCAGCGCGCCACTCGCATGCCTGTAGAGCGTAAGGCTGTGTGTCGGGGTTCCGGCGCCGTAGGTGCTGCCGAAGTTGAGCAGGTACGTCGATGTTTTGACCAAGGTTGTCTTGGAGAACTTCACCAGCCCCGCCGGTGCGAACCCGTTGTCGGTTGCTTCGTCCCACTCGTACCCCAGCGTTCCAACGGGAAAGGTCGCCGTCTGGCCGGGTTGCAGACTGGCGATAGACGTGTTGCGCCACAGTCGCATGTCGCTGTATTCGGCGGAAACGGAGATGGCATCGTTTGCCGGGGTATTCACCATGAAAAACGTTCCGCTTAAGGCGTTCTCGGGTCTTCCGCCATCCGATGGAGGGGAGAAACGGGGATCGCGCCACGTCCCTGTCCACTGTGGACTCGGATCGATCTTGGCGTTGGCGTGAGTCTCCTTGTAGCAGACCAGTGTCCGGAAAGGGGTGCCCGTTGCATCCAGAGAGTTCTCCCATCTGGTTTTCCAGAAAACCTGGTTTCCAGAGAGGAAGATGAGACTCACCCCGTTGTCCCGGGCGTTCTGGACATTGTTTCGCGTTTCATTGGACCAGTACTCGTCATGTCCGGAGGAGACGAATATCTTGTGTTCAAGCAGCTCCGCCCCCCGGCTGGCCGTGTCGACACTGCTGGTGTAGCTGACGTCGTACCCGTTGGCCTCGATCCATCTGACCAGAGGATACTCGGCCATGAAGAAACTACTGCGGGTAAAAAGCGGGCGGTTGTAGCTGACCTTGTAGGCGCGCCCCACCGGCTTGCCGAGATAGAGGCTGTTGCCGCCATACTGGTTGTACGCCTGCCATGTGGTGTCAGAGGTTTGAAGTAAGATATCCGAATTGCGAGAATCGTCTCGGATGATGAACAGGATCTGACTGGTCCCGGCCGTGCCGTCTTCCCGTATCAAATTCGCAGCATAGACTCCGGAAACGGCGTCATTCGGTACCGGCCAGGAGGCCGACAGCCCCCAGTTTCCGCAATCGATTAGACCGGTCGTCGTGTCACCCAAACAGGCCGGTTGCGTCTGGGGCAAGGCAGCGGAGGGCTCGATCGTCGTTATCAGCCGTGCGCCCATGCCGCCGTAATATCCAATGCGGTAAATATCTATACGATAATTGGTCGCATTGGTGTTCACCTTGAATTGGACGTTCTCCCCCTTGTTCACGCTCATTTGAGTGACGTACCCCTCGATGTTGGTGCTCTGGGTCGGTACGTCCCACTGACTGGGAGGAGTGCCCGGCAGACTGTTCTCTATACAGACGACAGAAGTGGGCGGGCAGTCGGCTCTGCGTCTCAGGGCATGGGGAGACCGACTCCTGATCTTCGTGCCGTGTGCGCTGTCAGTCGCGCCCTTGACGGGCGATGTCTCGTCGGAAGGGGAGGGAGAGGGGATGAGCCTGGAATTGCTCGGCGTCGGCCTGGCGGATTCCATCCCGTTCTCCATCGGGCCTGCCGACGCCATCACGGTCAGCGATGCGGCCTCCGGGGCGGGGAGAGGAGGTAAGGCCGCCCCCAGTAAGCCGAGCATGGCCACCGCGCCGCCTCCGAAGGTGATCGCGCTCCGGAGAATCCGCCGCAACCTCGGATCGGACTGTTGCTTGTCGTCTGGCACTTAAACTCCTCACTCGAACCATCGCAGTAGATGACTAGCCGACTGAAAGCCTGACAATCTGATGACCGAAAGGGGCCAGGGCCGCTCCCACCTGGGGGTGTCCTTGCCAGACCTTTATTGAGCTTCTGTTGAAAGGGGCACTCCTGACGGCCGCGTCAAGGCAGCCCGCGCCGACGGCCGGGTCGACTCTGGTGACCTGCCCTCAGCAGACCGGACCCGGGCCTCATGGACGGCGATGGCGCCGCCGAGACGGGTGGCGGTGAGCCGACGCTCTCGGACCTCGAGGGTTGAGGCCGCGAGCGTGGCAGTTCCATCGACCAGATCTGATGCACCGCCACCGCGATCAGCTGTGATCCGCTCGCTGGTTCTGCCTGCTGTGCTGTGATGACGATCTCGTGACCGTCGAGCTCCGCCGCATCGCGGGCCGTCCCTCCCGCGTCCGGCCCCGGCGATACATCCGCAGGCTGCGCGTCTGGTTTTCTCCGCTCTCCATGTCCACGCGCACTCGCCTGATCCCGCGCCGCACGACGGCCTTGGGCCGAGTAGGTCACCATGGCCGTCGTGTGGGCTGCGGGCATTGCCCGCACCAGCCTGCCGGTGGCAAGCCGCCGGACGATCAGAAGGACGTCTGCGGGCGCGTGGAACCTCGCCCGGCGGGCGTGAACCAGGCCACCACGCCGCCCGGACACCGAAAGCCGCTGACGGCTCCGGCCGTGGTCGTTTTGAATTCGATGCCGAGCGTGACGGCCTTGGAGGCGGGATCACGTTGGACGGCCGGGACCGCCGCGTTGTTCAAGAGTTATTCGCAGGGGTGAACACGACATCCACCCAGTAGTTGCTGGCCAGATAGGCGTCGGTTGGGAAGGAGTTCGTGGCGCCGTATTTGTATACGCCGTTTCCGCCTTCCGCGCCGTTCGCGGGCGCGAGGAGCGGGGCGTTCGTGTATTGCGTGGTGAAGTAGGGCCTTGTTACCGAATAGAAGCCGGATGTGCTGTGGTAGGAGGCGATGTAGGTGGTGTTGGCGGCGATGTTCACGGGTGTGGGGAAGTCCACCTGTTGCCACCCGGACGCGGTCTCGTTGGTGAAGGTCGCGCTCGCGAGCAGCTGGCCGTCGCCGGTCCACAGGCCTCCGACGTGCGTCCCGGTGTTCTGCGAACCCTTGTAGAAACGGACGCCGCTGACGGTCCCGGCTGTGGTCGCCTTGAATTTCACGCCGGCCGTACTGGCTTTGGGATCGAGGTAGGACCGGGTGGCCGGGACCGCTGAGTTGTCCCACAGGCTGGTCCGCACGGTCTGGACCAGTTCGGGCGAGCTGCTCGGGGCGAAATGGACGATGGCCTCACCGTCGGGGGTGTCGCCGCCGAGATAGACGGCGGTGATCGAATGCTGCCCGGCGGCCAGGCTCGAGGTCGTGAAGGTGGCGGGGCCCGAGTTGTCGTGCCAGCCCGAGCCGATGACGGTCGAGCCATCCTTGAAGACCACCTCGCCCTGGGGGACGAGCGAGCCCGTGACCGGGCTCACCACGGCGGTGAAGGTGACCGGTTGCCCCTGTTGGGAGGGGTTGGCCGACGTGGTCAGGGTTGTCGTGGTCGGCGGGTTGTTCGGCACGCTGATACGGGTTGCCGGTGGGTCACTGGCGCCTTGGAGCGTGACCGTGTTGTTGAGCGCGAAGGCGCGGCCGTAGATGGTGGCGCCGGGGCTCACCGTCACCGATGTCAGCGCCAGAACGTTTCCCCGGAAGGTGGAGAACGTTCCAAGCGTCGCGGAGCCGCTGACTCGCCAGAAGACATTGTCCTCTTGGGCGCCGTTCACAAGGTTGATGTTGCTGACGTTTGCCGCGGAGAGGGTGGACGCGTTGAAGATGAAGACCGCGTCCGGATCATCGTCGGCATCGAGTGTGAGCGTCCCGGTTATTCCGAAGGTGCCGTCGGCGGAGTTGTAGACGCCCGGAGTTTTGGTCGTGCCGCCGAGCTCTGTCGGTACGGTGACGACAGGTGTCCGCCCGGCGATGTCGTTGTAGGCGGCGACCAGGTCGGCTTTGGCGCCGGACGCCGTAGCGTCGCCCGCGTGGATGGCTCCGCTCACCGTGCCGGGTGGGAATCCGGTCACCGAGATGCCCGGACTCACTCCGAGGTCTCCGGTGATCGCCGTGAGATTCGTATTCGTCACGGCGCTCCCGGCCAGAACGCCGAAGGGCGCGGCGTCGCCGAGACTCACCGGTGCCTGATCCGCGTTCGCGCTGTGTGGCGTTCCGACGATCACGCCCATCGACAGGACGGTTGTCAGCAGTACTACAGGCCAAGAGCGACCGACGCTCCGCCGGAGAAAGCCGCGGTGACCGGTTTCACGCTTCAGCTGTGCCGGCGAAGTCGTACCGGCCGGTTGCTCGGGTGGGCTGTAATGGGGTTTGGACATGGGAGTCAACTCTCCGGTGATCTCAGGTGTCGGACCTTGCGTGCAGTCCGTACATTAAGGATCAACCTCGCGATCCCTGCTTACTTCTGCCCGGTCGGTCGCTGTTTTTAATAAAAATTAAAGATACCGGCGGCGAGAAACGCCGACCTGGCATCTTGGTTTCCGTTGAAGGCGCCGCGACTCATGAGGGCGGACAAGGCTTTGACGATGTCGTTACGTGTCCGCAGTGAATCGCGGGTCGAATTCCAGCAACGCTTGTTTAAAGCAGGATTCGCCTGCAGATATCTTCCGTGGCCAGTGTCCTGAGTGGGTTCGCCGTCCAGCCTCAGGATTTTTTGGCGGATTACAGTGTCTTTGATTGTTTTCATGAGAGAATCCGCTTGGGATGACCGCCTGCCCGGCCAGGGCGCTCAAGGTGATCAGGGGGCGCACTCTCGCGGGGATTCCAGTGTTCCGCAGGCTGTCGCCGATGCGGCGACCGCCGTGTTCCTGCGAGGAATCAATGGGTTCTCCCTGCGGCAAAAATCGGATTTTCGAGTCACCGCATTGCATGGCGGCGCAAACGAGAGATGCCCATTCATGAAGTGGTGATGCTTGATCGAAGTTACGATTGGGGCAAACAAACGACACGCCGAGATAAAAGGTGTCCGTTTGGTCGGTATCTTTCGTGATCTCAACTCATTTAGTGAACGCGCGCCATTGTGCCGTTATCCGGTCACCGCGGGAGGCGAGGTCCAGGCACAGGCGCATGCCGTGGTTCCGGAGTGCCCGGCTGATGAGACATCGGATATGGCGGTGCGGGTCACGAGTCGCCTGCAGGGCAAGACGTCATGAGGCCCCGCGAACAGGTGATCGTCAATGGCGCCTGTTCCTGCGGAGCCTCGTTGTCGTTGACTCTGCCGTGTCCGTCGGCCAGTGGGCGGTCGGCGCACCGGAACGGGTGCCGACGGCTCTGGGGTACGGCAAGGCGGCTGGTGGTGCCGTCGGAGTCGGCGGGCGCTGTCCCGTTCGGCATCCCCGATCTCACGATCCGAGAACGCCGGAGTCGGGAAAAGGTGCTGATCTATGTCGTCCCGGGGTCGAGCACCTGCTGATTCACCACGGGTGATTCGCTCGGGGCGAAGTCGACCCAGGCCTCGCCGACGGAGGTGCCACCGGCCACGTAGACAGCCGTGATGGGGTGCACGCCCTTGGTGAGTTCCGCGGTCGTGAACGTCGCGACGCCGAGGTCGTCGAGCATGGCCGAGCCGATGACGACGGAGCCGTCCTTGAAGAGCACTGTGTTGGTGGGGCTGACCCCATGGAAGTCCCCGCTGACCTCGGCGACGAAGGTGACCGGATCCCCCAGTCGAGACGGGTTCAACGACGAGGTGAGGGACGTGTCGGTCTCTGGGGCGTCCGGCAGCATGATCTGGGTGGCCGGCAGGATGGTCGTGCCGTTCAAGGTGACCACGTTGTTCAGCGCCATGGCACGGCCGTGCATCGCCGCGCCCGTCATCACCTTGACATCGTTCAGGGCCAGGACGGTCCCCCGAAAGGTGGAGTATTCCCCCAGGGTCGCCGAATCGCCGACCTGCCAGATGATGTTGTCCTCCTGGGCGCCGTTCGTGAGGTCGATGTTGCTGGTCTTTGCCGTGTTGAGCGCGGAATCGGCTTGGAAGATGAAGGTCGCGTCCGGGTCGCCCTGAGCGTCGAGTGTGAGCGTCCCGGCTAGCTCGAAGACGCCTCCGGGAGTGTCGTAGACACCCGGCGTGATGGTCGCCCCTTCTCCAAGGTTCGGCGGGATGGTGGCGGTGGGCGTCCGCCCGGCCGCGTCGTTGTAGGCGGCGACCGCGTCGGCCTTTTTCTGCTGCGCCGCTGCGTCGTTCTTGTGCACCTCTCCGCGCACTACCCCCGGTGGGAAGCCGGTCATCGTGATGCCCGGGCTCAAGGCGACCGTACCGATGATCGTGGTGAGATCCGTGCTTGTGACCGCGTTGCCGGCCAAGACCGCGCAGTCCTCGGCCTGCCCGAGGGTCACCGGCTGTATGTCTGCGTTCGCGCTGGGTGGCATCACAAGGGGTGCGCCCAATGTGAGGACGACTGCGAGAGCCGCTTCCAGGTAGGGGCTGAGGCCATTCCGACGGAGAGCGCGAGGGCGATCACTATTTATCATAAAATTGTCCCTTTGTCTGGTAATTTGAAATCGATGTGCACCTGAGAAATCGACCTTACTGTTGTCGTTCTCGCCATCCTGAATCGACATGCGGCGGACCCGTGAAATGCGGAGGCGACACGCCCAGGGGCCCAAATCAATGTTGTGAGAACACTCGGCTCCTACAGTCAGGTCATATATCACTTGAAGTGACGGGGGTCCTGACATGGGAGAGAAGCTGGTCGTTGTCGGCCAGGGTTACGTCGGCCTGCCTCTGGCGATGCGGGCGGTCGACGCGGGGTTCGACGTCGTGGGGATCGACCTGGACGAGTGGCGGGTCAAACGGCTCAACGCCGCCGAGTCCTACGTCGAGGACGTCGGTGACGAGACGCTGGCCGCCGCCCACCGGTCGGGGCGCTATCTGGCCAGCGCCGACTACGCCGACGCCGAGGGGTTCGACGTCTGCGTGATAACCGTGCCGACGCCGCTGCGCGAAGGCGTTCCCGACCTGCGCCACATCGGTGCGGCGGGGGAGTCGCTCGCCCCGCTGCTGCGGCCGGGCGCCACGGTGGTGCTGGAGTCCACCACCTATCCGGGGACCACCGAGGAATATCTGCTGCCGCTGCTGGAGGACGGCTCCGGGCTGTGCGCGCCGCGCGATTTCCACCTCGGCTACAGCCCCGAGCGGATCGACCCGGGCAACGCGCGCTGGCGCCTGGAGAACACGCCGAAGGTGGTCTCCGGGATCGACGGGGCGTCCCTGGAGAGGGTCAGGGCGTTCTACGCGAGGATCGTGGGCGAGGTGGTACCAGTCTCCTCGCCACAGGTGGCCGAGCTGTGCAAGCTCCTGGAGAACACCTTCAGGCATGTCAACATCGCTCTGGTGAACGAGCTGTCGATCTTCGCGCAGCAGCTCGGCATCGACGTCTGGGAGGCCATCGACGCCGCCTCGACCAAACCGTTCGGCTACCTGCGCTTCACTCCGGGGCCCGGGGTCGGCGGGCACTGCCTGCCGATCGACCCCTCGTACCTGTCCTGGAAGGTCAAGCGCAGCCTGGGACACAACTTCCGGTTCGTGGAGCTGGCCAACGACATCAACGACCACATGCCGGAGCATGTCGTGCACCGGGTCGGCCTCGCACTGAACCGGCTGCGCAAGCCGGTCAACGGCAGCCGGGTGCTCGCGCTCGGCCTCGCGTACAAGAAGAACGCCGGAGACTGCCGCGAGTCGCCCGCGATCGACGTGGTCAGGGGCCTGCGCAAGCTGGGCGCGGACGTGCGGGCCGCGGACCCGCATGTGGACTGCTTCCTGCTGCCGGAGGGCGTCGAGGTCGTCGCCTTCTCGGAGCGGGAGCTGGCGGCGGCGGACGTGGTGCTGGTCCTCACCGACCACGACCGCTTCGACTACGAGCTCGTCCAGCGGGCGAGCGGCTTCGTCCTCGACACCCGCAACCGCTGCCGCGGGCCCAACGTCGAGAGGTTGTGACCACCGTGCCCCACCGTGCCCCACTGTGCCCCGCCGCGCGTCTCCCATGGGGCGGCGCGTCGGTGGCGCGGGGAATCCCGGCCCCGAGGGGCCGGGAGAAGGGCGACGACGGTGGCCCCGCCGGTGCTCCGCGAGGGCTAGGACTTCATGACGCGGGCGATCAACTCCTCGACCTGGCCATTGAGCTTGGCCCCCCGGGGCCACCCGGCGTAGTGGGTGAGGAAGATGACGATCTCGCGCAGCTCGTCGGGGGTGAGGTCACCGGTCCTCAGCGCCGCGTCCAGCTGGAGCCCGACGACATCGTCCATGCCCTGCCCGACGAGCAGGCCGACCAGCAGCAGCCGCCGGTCGCGGGTCGAGATCCCCTCCCTGGACCACACCTCGGCGAACAGGTGCTCGACGGTCATCCCGAAGAAGTCGCCAGGACCGTCCCCGACGTGATCCCAGCCGTAGACCTGTTTCATGATCTCCAATCCGCGCCTCCGGCGGTCAGGAGTGTCATTCGTGTGATCGCTCATGGGGCACTCCGAGTCCGTCGGCCAGCCGTTCGAGGGCGAGGGCGGCCAGGGGGGTCTCCACCCCTCTGGCCTGTGCCAGTTCCAGTGCGAGGGTAAGATCTTTCTCCCCCAGAGTCCTAACATGTAGCAATATGTCGTACCAGGGATCGTCCGGCGTTACAGGTCCCGTCGTCTTCCTCAGCATGATCGCCCCCGGGCCGCCGGTGATCGCGTCCGAGTGCTTGACGGCCCGCGCCAGTGCCTTCAGCGAGATCCCGCACGACTCGGCCAGCCGCTGCGCCTCCGCCGCCGCGGCGAACGACGCGAAGTGCAGCAGGTTGCGCGCCAGCTTCGCCCTGGTGCCGGCCCCGGCGGGGCCGACGTGCAGCACCAGCTCCGCCCAGCGCCCGAACGGCTCCTCGCACCGCTCGGCCGCCTCCTCGGAGCCGCCCACGAACACCGCCAGTCTGCCCTGGTGGGCGCCCATGAAGCCGCCGCTCACCGGGGCGTCCACCACGTGCACGCCGTACGGCTCGGCTTCGGCCGCCAGTTCCTCGGCGGTGGACGGGGCGATCGTCGAGTGGACGGCGACCACCGTGCCCGCCCTCGCGGCCGGCAGTCCGGCACGCACGACCTGGCGTACCTGCTCGTCGTCGAGGACCATCACCTCGATCAGATCGGCCTCGGCCATGATCTCCAGCGGGTCCGGTACGGCCCGCGCGCCCTTCTCCACCACCGGCGCGCACGCCTCGGCCCTGATGTCGTGCACCAGCAGCCCTCCGGGCCAGTCGGCCAGGTGCGTGGCCATCGGCGCGCCCATCTGCCCCAGCCCGATGAATCCGAGTCTCAATGGAGAACCCCCTTGTTGATTCGAAGGTCACTCGATCGGGGTTGCGCCCATGTCGCGCCGCTCATGACCGGATCACCTGCCCGCCGTCCACGTTGAAGATCTGCCCGGTGATCCAGCCCGCCTCGTCCGACAGCAGGAACAGGCACATCCCCGTCAGGTCCTCGGGCCGGCCGAGCCGCTTGAGCGCCAGGTCGTCGACCATCCGCTTGCGGTAGCCCTCGGGGACCACCGCCCGGGTGGCCTCGGTGTCGGTGGGGCCGGGGGCTATCGCGTTGACCCGGATGCCCATGCCGCCGAGTTCGTGGGCGAGCTGCTGGGTCAGGCCGTTGATCCCGACCTTGGCCAGGCCGTAGAACCCGGAGTAGACCCACGCGGCGGTCGACGACTGGTTGACGATCGAGGCGCCCTCGCCCATCAGCGGATAGCAGGCGCGCACGCAGTTCAGCGCCCCGTCCAGGTTCACCGCCATGAACCTCCGGTAGTAGTCCCAGTCCACGGTGATCAGGAAGTCCAGCCTCATCCCGCCGTAGATCGCGGCATTGTTGACCAGGTAGTCGAGCCTGCCGAAACTCTCCCTGGCCACCGAGGCCATCGCCCTCGCCGACTCGGGGTCGGCCACGTCGGTTCTGACGAACACCCCGCCGACGTCCTCGGCCACCCGCTCGCCCGGCTCGGTCTCCAGATCGGCCACCACCACCTTCGCGCCCTCGGCCGCCAGGGCGCGGACGTAGGCCTCGCCGATTCCTCGCGCGCCGCCGGTGACGATCGCCACCCTGTTCTCGAAACGCATCACTGACCTCCGTGAGGGGTGGCGACGACCTTGCTCTCCAGGTACTCCTCGAAGCCGAGCACGCCCATCTCCCGGCCGACCCCCGACTGCTTGTAACCGCCGAACGGCACGTCCCCGCCGTACCACTGCCCGCCGTTGACGCCGACCGTTCCGGTCCGCAGCCGCCTGGCCACCGCCAGCGCGCGCTCCTCGTCGCCCCCGTGCACCGCGCCCGACAGCCCGTACGGCGAGTCGTTGGCGATCCGCACCGCGTCGTCGTCCCCGTCGTGCGGCACGGCCACCAGTACCGGGCCGAAGATCTCCTCCTGGGCGACCCTCGCTGAGTTCGGCACCCCGACGACGAGGGTCGGCTCGATCCAGAAACCCCTGTCCCGCTCCGGTGGCCGCCCGCCGCCACAGGCGAACGCGCCGCCCTCGTCCACGGCCAGCCGCAGGTAGGACTCCACCCGGTCCCGCTGCGCGGCCGAGATCACCGGTCCGCAGACGGTCCCGGGGTCGGCGGGGTCGCCCACCCCCAGCTTGCCCAGCGTCCTGGCCGCGGCGTGCACACCCTCGTCGAACCGCGCCCGGGGCAGCAGCAGCCGGGTCGTGATCGCGCACCCCTGTCCGGCATGGGTGGCCACCGCGAAGGCCGCCATCGCCGCGGCCGAACCGATGTCCGCGTCCTCCAGCACGATGTAGGCGGACTTGCCACCCAGCTCCAGGAAGACCCGCTTCACGGTCGCCGCCGCCGAGGCCATCACCGAGCGGCCCGTCGCGGTGGAACCGGTGAACGAGACCAGGTCCACCCGCGGGTCGGCGACCAGCTGGGCGCCGAGCGCGTGCGAGGAGGAGGTGACGACGCCCAGCACGCCCGGCGGGAAGTCCGTCTCCTGCTGGACGATCCGCGCCATGAACTCGGCCACCAGGGGAGTGTCGGGGGCGGGTTTGAGCACCACGGTGTTGCCCGCCGCCAGCGCCGGGCCCAGCTTGGCCAGGTTGATCTGGTGCGGGAAGTTCCACGGGGTGATCGCGCCGACCACTCCGGCGGGCTCGCGCAGCAGGGTACGCCGCGACGTCATGCCCATCGGCGCGCCCACCCCCAGGTCCCGCGACCACTCATAGGACTCGGCGAGGTCGGCGAACCAGCCCAGATCCGCCACCGGAGCGTCCAGCTGGGGGCCGTACGTCAGGAAGACCGGGCAACCTGCCTCCGCCACCGTCAGCTCCCGCAGCTCGGAGGCGTGCGCGACGAGCCCGTCCCGCAGCTGGCGCAGGCAGCGGGCACGCAGCCGCGGGTCGGCGGACCACGCCCCGGCGTCGAACGCCTCCCGCGCCGCGCCGATCGCCGCGTCCATGTCGGCGGGTGTCCCGTCGCGGGCCTCGCCGACCACCTCCTCGGTGGCGGGGTTGACGCTCGCGAACCGGCCGCTCATCGCCGCCCCCTTACGGCCGGAGCCCGCTCCGGCACGCGCCCGGAGGGCGGCGCGGCCCGTTCCGGAACCCGGCGCGGCGCGCGGCCGGGCCGGCGGCTCACGGGCGGTCCCAGAGAGCGACGGGAGCACCGCCCAGCCGGTACCAGCCGTCGGGTCTGCCGCCGGCGCGCTCCATCCGGCGCTTCATGCCGTCGGTCAGCACGCCCGCCTGGATCATCTCCACGAACAGCGCGGTGGCGTTGCCGAAGTCGAACCAGTCGCGCTGCCACGACCACTTCATCTCACCGGCGTACCTGAACCACGAACCGCCGATCCCGGCCACCTCGTACGGCGTGCCGTCGGGGCGCGTCGCCTCGGCGACCTGCTTCCAGAAGCCGACCACCTCGCCGGCGACCTCGTCGACGAGGACCTTCTGGTACGGGTACCGCCAGCCGTCCAGACCGCCCATCTCCTGGCCGAGCGCGATGTCGCGGATCTCCTGCCGGCCCACGGCCATGAACTCCAGTTCGGGTCCGAGGTTCCAGCCGTAGGTGGCGTCCTCGGTGTAGAGGGAGGCCAGCGGCCTCCAGTCGCCGAGACGTTCGCACTCCCGGTTGGACGACAGCCACAGCCGGACCATCTCGTCCAGCTCTTCGCGGGGATACATCAGTCCTCCAGTCGCAGGGCCCGGGTCGGGCAGTTCCGCACGGCTTCGCGCACCGCGTCGAGCAGGGTGTCGGGCAGAGAGTCGGGCAGGGCGTCTCGCCGAATCTCCACCACGCCGCGTCTGGGCACGGAGAAGACCTCCGGGGCGGCGAACTCGCACTCGGCGTGCCCCTGGCACAGGTCGGGATCCAGGACGACCCTCATCGGGCCCGCCTGCGGTAGCGGACCGCGCAGGGCCGCCGGAGCTGGACGACCATCTTGCTGTGGTCGTTCTCGTAGCTGTCCAACGGCTGGGCGGGGGCGAACTCCCAGTCCCGCAGCAGCACCGAGAAGATCGCCTT
Source organism: Streptosporangium sp. NPDC049248 (assembly GCF_040678965.1). Taxonomy (NCBI): domain Bacteria; kingdom Bacillati; phylum Actinomycetota; class Actinomycetes; order Streptosporangiales; family Streptosporangiaceae; genus Streptosporangium; species Streptosporangium sp. NPDC049248. The sequence goes on along the minus strand of NZ_JBFAQY010000002.1, from coordinate 558,618 downwards.
CAGCTGGACCATCGCGAACTGGGCTCCCACACAGCGATGCCTGCCGGCCCCGAACGGGATCCACGTCCACCGGTTGACCAGGTCCTCCTGGCGCGGCTCCGCGTAGCGCCCAGGCTGGAACTCGTCCGGCGCGGGGAAGTCGCCGGGCAGCCGGTTGGAGATCGCGGGGGAGGCGGCCACCAGATCACCGGGCTCGATGTCGTACCCGCACACCCGCTGCGGTGTCTTGGCCACCCGCATGAGCAGGATCAGCGGCGGGTGCAGCCGCAACGCCTCCTTGATCGCCGACTCCAGCACCGGGATCTCGCGCAGCGCCTGGAAGCTCACCGCGGAGCCGTCGGCGTACAGCGCGTCCAGCTCCCCGGTGACCTCCGCCAGCACCGCCGGGTTGCGCAGCAGTTCGATGAGCGTCCAGGCGGCGGTGCCGGAGGTGGTGTGGTGCCCGGCGAACATCATCGAGATGAACATCCCGGTGACCTCGTCGGCGCCGAAGCGCGGCGTGCCGTCCTCGTTCCTGACCGAGAGCAGCACGTCCAGCAGGTCGCGGTCCTCCCGCGCCGCGGGACCGCGCGAGTCCATGATCTCCTGGACCAGCGCCACGAGCCTCACCCTGGCCTCGTCGCGGCGGCGGAACGACTCGATGTCGGCGTACGGGTCCACGAACGCGATCGGGTCGGTACCGCGCTCAAGATCGTGGTAGAGGCGTGCGAACCGCACGTCGAGCTGCTCGCGGAACCTCCGGCCGATCAGACACGAGGAGGAGGTGTAGATCGTCAGCTCGGCGAACCAGTCGAGCAGGTCGATCTCGCCCTCGTCGCCCCAGAGCGCGACCAGCTCCCTGACCTCCCGCTCGATGGTCTCGGCGTGCCCGCGCATCATGGTGGCCCGCAATGCCTGGTTGTGCAGCATCTCCTTGCGCCGCTCGGGCGGGGCGTCGAACACCACGCCCTCCCCGAAGATCGGTTTCATGAACGGGTACGCCTCGGCCTGGTCGAGGTCCTCCTCCGTGGAGCGGAAGAAGAACTCGTTGGCCTCCGCGCCGGACAGCAGCACGACGGGCCGCCCCGCCAGCGCGAACGTGCCGACGTCCCCGCACTCCTCCCGCACCCGCCGCATCAGCGCGATCGGATCGGTGCGCAACTCCTCCAGGTGCTCACTTCCCGACACCGCCGGAGGTCTGGTAATCATCTCTCTCCTTCGCGCAGGGGGGCTTCGGGTTCTATTTCGAGGAGGGTTATGTGGGCGCCGCGGGGCATGGAGACGACGGCGAGGACGGCCGCGGCCACGTCGCGGGGTTTGAGGAAGCGGTCGTGTCTGGCCAGCCCGAACCTCGTCCAGTCGTCCAGGACCGGTTGCAGGACCTCCACGGGCCAGGTGGATCCCATGCCGGAGAGCGTCGGGCCGGGGCGCAGGATCGAGGCGCGTACCCCGGTGCCTTCCAGTTCCATCTGCATCGCCCTGGCCAGTCCCTCCAGCCCGTTCTTGGCGGCGACGTAGGCGCCCATCCGGGGGCGCGGCAGGCGTACGACGTCGGAGGTGACGAACACGATGTCACCGCGGCCCCTGGCCGCCATCGCGGGGACCATCGCGGACACGAACCGCTGGGTGCCGACGAGGTTGAGCTGGAGTTGAACCTCGAAGGAGGGGGTGGAGGTCTGGTAGGAGTTCTCCGGCGTCACCTCTCCGGCGCAGGTGACCACCACCTCTATTTCACCTAACGCTTGCTCGGCTCCGGAGACAAAAAAAGAGACGGACTCGTCCGAGGTCACATCCAGCGGCAGCGCCACCGCCTCCCCGCCCCCGGCCCGGATCTTCGCCGCCAGTTCCTCGCAGATCGCCGTCCGGCGCGCTCCCAGCGCCACCGGATACCCGGCCTCCGCCAGTCCCACGGCCACGGCCGCGCCGATGCCCGACGAGGCCCCGGTGACCAGGACCGGCCTGCGCTCGGGATGCGGGGGAATTCTCGGCATGGGAAACCTCCATGGTCAGCGGCTCGCGTACGGCTCGGTCATCGGGGGCGGTGGGGACTCGGATGGTCCGGACGCCGGTCGGGCGACACGGTGAGGGGCGTTCGGGAACCCCGGCCGGCGGGCGGCGCTCCGGATACCTCGGTGGCGGTTCATCGGCGTGTCACGCTCATCGGCAGGTGGGCGAAGCCGCGGACGTTGGCGGAGTGCACCCGTTCCGCCGAGGCCAGGTCGATCTCGTAGCCGGTGATCTGCCGGGCCAGCTCGCCGAGCACCACCCGCGCCTCCAGCCGGGCCAGTGAGGCGCCCAGGCAGAAGTGGCCGCCGCGGCCGAAGCTGATCAGTTCGCTGGTGTCCCGGTCGAGGTCGTAGCGGTCCGGGTCGGGGAACACCCGTCCGTCGCGGTTGGCCGAGCCGACCAAAAGCAGCAGCCGGGAACCGGCCGGCAGTCGCGTACCGTACATCTCCACCTCGCCGGTGACGCGCCTGGCGAGCATCTGCGAGGAGGTGTCATAGCGAAGGGTCTCCTCCACCCACGGCCCGATCGCCCCGCCCAGCGCCTTGGCACCCTCCGCCGGGTTCAGGTACGCCCAGTACAGGGCGTTGGCGAGCAGCTTCGTCGTGGTCTCGTTGCCCGCGACCACCATCAGGAACAGGAACGCGATGATCTCCTCGTCGGTCAGCCGGTCACCGTCGATCTCCGCGTCCAGCAGGGCGCTGGTCAGGTCCTCGGTCCGGTGCGCGCGGCGTCGCGCGAGCATGTCGGAGTAGTAGACGACCAGATCCAGCGAGGCGGCCATGCCCTCCTGCGGCACGTCCTGCAGGCCGTCGTCGCGGTGCACCACCACGTCGGCCAGCCGTCGCAGCTCCTGCCGGTCGGACTCGGGTACCCCCATCAGCTCGGAGATCACGTCCATCGGCACCCGTCCCGCGACGGCGGTGACCCAGTCGAACCGTCCGGACTCCAGTGCCGGCTCCAGGTACAGCCGGGTGATCTCCCTGATCCTCGGCTCCAGGGCGGCCACCCGGCGCGGGGTGAACCCCCGCGAGACCAGCGCCCGCATCCTGGAGTGCCGGGGCGGGTCCATGGCCAGGAAGGACATCGTCCGGTGCGCCTTCGGCCCCCACGCGGTGGGCTCCAGCGACACTCCGTACCCGTTGGAGTAGGTCGCGGTGTCCCTGAAAGCGGCGCTCACGGCACCGTGCCGGGACAGCGCCCAGAAGTCCAGCTCCTCGTTGCGGTAGAGCGGCGCCTCCTCCCTGAGCCTGGCGTAGATCGGATACGGATCCTCATGAACCACGTAGTCATAGGGGCTGTACACGAGCTGTGTCGATGGCGACGCTAACGCGTCGCGGTTCGGCCGCTGGGACCCGGGTCCTTCCCTCGTCGAGCGGGGTCGTTCGTTCCTCACGACCCCGCCCTCCTCGGTCCAGTCCCCGGCGCGGCCTCACGGGTTGCCGGCGACGCTAACGCGTCGCGGTTCGGCCGCTGGGACCCGGCTCCTTCCCTCGTCGAGCGGGGTCGTTCGTTCCTCACGACCCCGCCCTCCTCGGTCCAGTCCCCGGCGCGGCCTCACGGGCCACTCCCTCGGGGCGGTTCGTCTGGCTCGTTCCTGGCAGGGGTAGCCGGCGCGGCCTCATGGGCACTCCTCGGTACGGGGGAAGATGGTTCTGGCGGTGGTGGCGAGGAGGTCGGGGAGGTCGCGGTAGGAGAGGTGGCCCATCCCCGCCTGGACCAGCGCGCCGTAGAAGGCCAGTTCGAAGGCCTGCAGGGCGGCGGGCGAGGCGTCGGTGGCGCCGGAGATCCGCTCGTGGACACGGAGCCCGATGCGGGCACGCAGCCGAAGGACGTTGGGCTCGTCGGCGAGCATCGCGGTGGTGCACGCGGCCGAGAGCGCCGGGTCGTCGGCGACCAGCAGCGCCACCGCGCTCAGCGCCTCGGCGGCCCGGTCGGCGGGGGAGCCGCCGGGGAGCGGGTCCGGTTCCGGCAGGTCGCGCAGCCGCCGCCAGAACACCTCCGCCAGCAGGTGGTTCTTGGAGGCGAAGTAGGTGTAGGCGGTGGCGGGCGCGACCCCGGCCCGTTTGGCGACCCCGCGCACCGTCAACCCCTCGTACCGGTGCTCGGCGACCTCCTCGACCGCCGCCTCGGTGAGCCTGCGCACGGTCTCGGCCTGCCGGCCCGACAGCCGGGCCCGAGGCGCCTCGGTGGTCCTGGGCATTGTCGCTCCTCAAACTGGACACCTGTCCAGAAGCTAGCCCACGCCCCGTCACTTGCCTAGTCCCAAACTCCCGGAGGAACCGGCTGTCTCCGAACCTTCTCGCCCCGCGGGACCGGTACGAGGCACGGGTGCCAGAGCCCGCCACAATGGGAGCGGCTCCACTCGTGGCATGAGAGCCGTGGAATCCTGAAAAGTCAGGAAAGGGGAAGCGGATGGGATGCGTGCTTGTCACCGGGGCCTCGCGGGGGCTCGGTGCCGCCATCGCCGTGCGGCTCGCCGAGGACGGCTGGACCGTCGGCGTCAACTACGCCCACGACACCGCGGGTGCCACGGCCGTCGTCGAACGTATCTCCGCGGCCGGAGGCCGGGCGTTCCTGGCCCGTTTCGACGTGACGGACGAGGAGTCGGTACGGCGGGGGATCGCGGAGGTGACCGAGAAGGCGGGGCGGGTCGAGGTCGTGGTCAACAACGCGACCGGACCCCAGCCGCTGGTGCCCCTCGCCGAGCAGACCTGGGAGCATCACCTCGACCAGCTCCGGTTCTTCGTCAAGGCGCCGCTGCTGATCCTGCGGGTCGTGCTGCCCGCGATGCGCGAGGCCGGTTCGGGCCGGATCGTCAACGTGGGCAGCGAGGTCGTCGACCTGGGCAACGTTGAGATGGGGCACTACGTCGCGGCCAAGGCGGCGATGCACGGCCTGACCCGTTCCTGGGCCAACGAGCTCGGGCGGTACGGCATCACCGTCAACACCGTCGAGCCCGGCTGGATACCGGTGGAGCGCCACGAGGGAATGGACGTCGAGGAGTACCGTGCGGGCCTGCCGCTGGGCCGGATGGGAGTGCCCGCCGAGGTGGCCGACGCGATCGCCTTCCTGGCCTCGCCCGGCGGCCGTTTCATCACCGGCCAGCGCCTGGCGGTCAACGGCGGCAACACCATGTCCTGAGACCCGCGGGGCACCGCCTCGCCGGCTGGTCGGCCTTATCCCGTCGTCGTTCTCACGGCATGTACCGTGCCGCCGATGGTGGACCGGGGCGTCCGATGACACGGCGTCATCGTGGTGCTTCGATTCCGGTCCTGGGCTGACGGCCCTCGGCGGTGGAGTCCGGTTGGGCGAGAACCGCGCTTGCGACGGTGAGGTCCTGCCAGGACATGCCGACACTCTTGAACACGACCCGACGACCGACGGCGAGGGAGACGGTACCGGTGACGACGGCCTTCATCGGGATCAGGTCGCCGGTCTCGATGGCACCCTCGCTCTGGGCGAGGATCACGTCGCCCGCTTCGCGCAGGGCGGTGTCGATGTCCTCGACGATCACCGATGCCGTCGCGAGGAGGGCACTGTCGAGTTCGCGTGCGTCCGGTTCGTGTGAGCCGATGGCGATCACGATCGCTTCGGGCGAGACGGCATCTGCGGGGAACAGTGGCGCTCGTGCGCTTGTCGCGCAGATGACGACGTGCGCGGTGGTCAACGCCGCCCTGACGTCCTCGCTGCCGGCGCGGATCATGTCGCCCCGTTCACGGACCGCTGCCGCCGCCTGTTCCGGCCGACGCACGACGAACGTCACCGCGGCGACAGGAGCGTCGACGACGGCGGCGAGGGTGTCCACATGTGCGACCGCCTGGGGTCCACCGCCGAAGACGACCACTCGCAACGGTTCACGGATGCGGCTGAGGGCGGGGCGCACCGCTGCTACGGAGACGGCGGGCGTGCGAAGGGTCGTCAGCGCGGTGCCGTCGAGGATGGCCTGCAACGTCAGCGTCGCCGCGTCGAACAGGAGGTAGCAGGCCTGGATGCGCGGAAGTCCCGACGCCGGGTTCTCCGGTGCGACGGTGGCGACCTTCACTCCCGCGTGCCCGCCGACTTCCGAGGGCATGAGGAGGAAGTGGCCGTGACCGGTGTGGGCCGTGGTCCGCGCGGTGTCGGATGCGGGGTCGAACCCGGCGGTGAGCGCAGCCGTGATCGCTTCTACGGCGTCGGCGGGAGTCAGGGCCGCGGTGACTGCCGCGGTGTCGAGATAGCGCACGCCGTTCATCGAAACACGAACCCCGGAACGAGAGGATCGCGGGGGTCGACCTCGAACGTGGAGGTCGAGATCCGGTATGCATCACCGCTGGTCGTCCGTGCTCTGTCGGGTGTGCGTGCGCCTTTGCGTGAAAGCGTGAGCCGGCGATCGAGTCGTGCACGAGGTGCTGAACGTCACGAGCGCCGTATTTTGACGGGTCGTCGGCCGGGCCGGCTTGGGAAATGTCCGCCCAAATCTTGAGAGCGCTCTCAGAAGAGCAGGGTTTGGGTCGTCCGGCCAGCGGTGATGCGGTCGTATCGCGTTGTAAAAGGCCTGATAGGCGGGGTTTACAAGCCGCGAGCCCTGTATCGAACAGGTGTTCAGCTGAGAGAGCGCTCTCGCGAAACTATTGACTCGGCAGCGTCACAGCGTAAGGATCTGCGAAGTGCGGACTCGGGGGCCGCCACGACCGTCGCTGTGCCTGGAGAACGGACCTTCGATGATCAGACCCTTCGCCCGGCCGGGCCCCAACCGGAGCAGGCTCGCGGTGCTGGCGAGCCTCACAGTCCTGGCGGCCGGTGTCGCCGGGATCCCGAGCGCGGGCGCCGAGACCGCGACGGGCGGCCGGCAACCGGTGATCGGCAAACCGGCCCTGGACGCCCGAGGCTGTGCCCGTATCGAGAAGAAGCTGCCCACCCTCGCCGAGTGGCCCAAGGTCGACAGCGCCATCGATCAGAACCGGTCGGACGAGAAGCGGGTGGCGAAGATCCTCGCGGGCATGACGCTCGCCGAGAAGGTCGGCCAGATGACCCAGCCGGAGATCAGCGCGATCACTCCCGACGAGGTCAAGCAGTACTTCATCGGCTCGGTGCTCAACGGTGGCGGCGCGTGGCCCAACCGTGACAAGCACGCCGCGCCGAAGGCCTGGCTCGATCTCGCCGACGCCTACTGGAACGCCTCCGTCGCCACCCGGACGAAGATCCCCGTCATCTGGGGCATCGACGCCGTCCACGGCAACAACAATGTCTACGGCGCGACGGTCTTCCCGCACAACATCGGCCTAGGCGCCGCGCAGGACCCGTGCCTGGTGCGTGACATCGGGGCGGCGACCGCCAGGCAGATCCGCGCCACCGGCCAGGACTGGGCGTTCGCGCCCACCCTCGCCGTCCCCCTCGACGACAGGTGGGGCCGTACCTACGAGGGCTTCTCGGAGGACCCCCGGATCACCCGCGCGTACGGCTACGAGGCGGTCAGGGGACTGCAGGGCAAGCACCCGCGCGGCATCGGCTCCGACGGCGTCATCGCCACCGCGAAGCACTTCATCGGTGACGGCGGCACCATCAAGGGCGTGGACCAGGGCGTCAACCCCTCGTCCGAGGCCGAGATGATCAACGTGCACGGCCAGGGCTACTACAGCGCGCTCGCGGCCGGCGCCCAGAGCGTGATGGCGTCGTTCAACAGCTGGACCAACGCCGACCTCGGTATCAACGAGGGCAAGCTGCACGGCAGCAAGCGAGCCCTCACCGACATCCTCAAGCAGAAGATCGGCTTCGACGGCATCGTCGTCTCCGACTGGAACGGCATCGGCCAGGTCGCCGGCTGCACCAACGCGAGCTGCCCGCAGGCGATCAACGCGGGCATCGACGTGGTCATGGTGCCCAACGACTGGAAGGCGTTCATCGCCAACACGATCGCCCAGGTCCAGAGCGGCGAGATCCCGATGGCGCGCATCGACGACGCGGTGACCCGCATCCTGCGCGTGAAGCTGCGCACCAACGTGCTCGACGGGCCGAAGCCCTCCAAGCGGGCCTTCGCCGGTTCCAGCGACGCGCTGCAGGCGAGGAGGCTCGCCAGGGAGGCGGCGCGCAAGTCGCAGGTCCTGCTCAAGAACAACGGCAGGGTGCTGCCGCTGGCCGCGAACTCCAAGGTCCTCGTGGTCGGCAAGAGCGCCGACAGCCTGCAGAACCAGACCGGCGGCTGGACCCTCACCTGGCAGGGCACCGGTAACGTCAACGCCGACTTCCCCAACGGCACGACGATCCTCGGCGGCCTGCGCGAGGCGCTCGGCGCGGCCAACGTCACCTTCAACGAGACCGGCGAGGGCGTCGACCCCTCGGCGTACGACGCGGTCATCGCGGTGATCGGCGAGACGCCGTACGCCGAGGGCGTCGGGGACCTCGCGCGGCGCTCGCTGGAGGCCGCCAAGATCTACCCCGCCGACCTCGCCGTGCTGGATCGGGTCAGCGGCAAGGGCGCGCCCGTCGTCACCGTCTACGTCAGCGGCCGGCCGCTCTGGGTCAACAAGGAGCTCAACCGCTCCGACGCCTTCGTCGCCGCGTGGCTGCCGGGCACCGAGGGCGGCGGTGTCGCCGACGTGCTGGTCCGGGGCAGGTACCGCGACGGCTTCACCGGAAAGCTGCCCTACTCCTGGCCCAAGAGCGCCTGCCAGACGCCGCTCAACGCGGGCACCGAGGGCTATGACCCGCTCTTCCCGCTCGGCTACGGCCTGCGCAACGGCCAGAGCGGGGCGGTCGGCACGCTGGACGAGACCGCGCCCGAGTTCGGCTGTGGCGGGCAGGGCGGCGGCGGTGAGGCGAGCGAGGATCTGGAGATCTTCAACCGGACCGACATCGCGCCCTACAAGAGCTTCATCGGTTCGGCGGAGAACTGGGGCGGCACCGAGATCGGCGCCGACGGCCAGGCGTCGCACGCCGAGATCTCCGTGGTGCAGTCGGACGTCAACGTGCAGCAGGACGGCCTGAAGGCGACCTGGAGCGGCACGGGCCCGGCACAGATCTACCTGCAGGACCCGGCGGGCGGTTCCGACCTTCGGGGCTACCTCAACTCCGATGCGGCTCTGGTCTTCGACACCATCGTCCACCAGGCCCCGGCTGCGAGGACCGTGCTCAGTGTGCACTGCGTCTATCCGTGCCTCTCAGAGGTGGTGGCGACCTCCCTCTTCCAGGGACTTCCGGCCGGGAGCAAGTCGACGGTCAAGATTCCCATCGCCTGCTTCGCCGCGGGGGGACTCGACCTTGAGGTGGTCAACACCCCGTTCCTCGTCTACACCGACGGAGCGTTCTCCGCCTCGTTCGCCAACATCCGCTGGGTGCCGAAGGCGGCCAACGACCCCGACGCCAAAAAGTGTGAGGACCTGACCTAGGGCTCTTCGCGCACGAGAGATCCGAGGGACGGGACTCGGTGGTCCGGCCACCGAGACCTGTCCCTCGCGTCTCCGGTCCCGGGCAGGTGGGTCAGTCCGTGGGCAGCAGGGTTCCGAGCGGCCCGAGGTCGAGGTTGAGGTCGGAGGGGGAGAGTCCGAAGCGCTCGCACAGTTCGGTCATCGCCTCCTCCAGACGCATGAGCGTCAGTCCCAGCACCTCGACCTGCTCGTCCGACAGGTCACCCCGGTCCATCCGGCGCACGCACTGGCGTTCCACCAGTTGCCGGATGAGCTCGACGAGGGTGAGCACGAGGCGGGTCAGGTCCCGCTCGACCGTCTCCGGGTCGGTGTTCACCCGCCAATGGCCGCTCCGCGCCGTCCCCCGTGCCGTTCCCCGAGCCGTTCTACGCGTGTTCCGGAAACCCTCCCACACGCCGCCGGCCCCCTCCCACACCCCACCGGTCCTCTCCCACACCCCACTGGCCTCCTGCCACACCCCGCCCGCCCCGCTCACCTCGCCGGAGCTCCTCCGGGTGTTTTCGGAAGTCCTGGGCGAGGTCTCGGCGGGCACCCGCGCCCTGCCGGACGCCTGCCGCGCGGTGCGTGGGTCCTCCACGGCGGCACGGGGTCTCTTCCGGGTGACACCGGGGGCCTCCGTCTCGTGGAGCTTCTTTTCTGACGGGCGGTTCACCGCGGGAACCCCTGGTCCGGTGAGTCGAGCGCCTTCGCAGGGGCGGTCGCGCCGAAGGTCCGTGCGACCGTGACCGTGCCGGGCGGGTTCGCGGAGGGGACCGGGTCGATCGCCCACACGGATGTGATCAGGGCGCGTAGGGAGATGCGGACGAGGTCGACGTCCGCGATGGAGAGCACGAGGTCGCCGCTGACGACGACCCCGCCCGCCAGCAGCCGGTCGAGCAGGTCGACGAGCGCCACGCGTTCGGCGGGAATGCGTCCCTGGGCGGCGAGCTCGGCGCCGCGCGGGCGGTGGTCACGTGTCATCGGAGGTCTCCCGGTCGGCCGGGCCGAGATCCAGCGCGGTGAAGGAGTAGGGCGCCCAGGGGCCGGTGAGCTCCACGTCGATCCCCTGACCGCGCAGACCGTCGACGGTCGCGACGAACTCCTCCGCGCGGTCCTCGTCGACGAGGTAGGCGCCGTTCAGCACCATCGGGTCCTCGCGGCCGGACAGCTCCGGATCCTGGGGCCGGTGACGATGACTCGCGACAGCGGTGGCGGCCACGGTGGCGTGGATGTGCTCCGCGCGCTCAGCCGTCAGGCGCCACGTCTCCTCCCGGCCGCGCAGATTCGCCCGGCGACGTTTCAGGTAGGCCGTACCCGGCCTGTCGTCCTCCGGCTCCGCGGCGGAGTCGGCGGAGTCGGCCGAGGGGGAGTCGGCCGCGGCCGCACAGGCGTACGCCTTCACTCCCCACTCCCTGCGACCGGTGACGCGGGCGAGCACCGCGGCGAAGTCGTCATGCCTGCGGTGCAGCAGGTCACGGACCTGGTCCTCGGTGCTGTAGACGGTCACCAGCCGGACCGGTGCCGTGGGAGCCTGCTGTGACACGGCCTCCACGACGCGATGGTGAGCGCGGGCCGTCCCCCCGACCCAGTCCAGATCCTCCAGGGAACGCCGCAGCGGCTCCTCGCCGAACTCGTCCAGGGGAACCGGGCTCACGTACGCGACCAGACCCTCGTGCGTGATCGCACGTACGGGGGCCCCGGCCACGCCCGACACGTCGGCGGGCAGAGCGCGGCCCAGGTCCTGGGAGATCGCGTAGAGATACGTACCGGCCTCAGCCATCGCGTTCCCGCTTCCTCAACCTGTCAGGTTCGCTGTACTCCCGTGGCCCTCTGGCACCTCTCGACTCCTTGACCTTCCTGGGGGATCTCTCTTCCCGCTCGTCTGGCCCGCCCTCCCCGGCGGCGGCCAGTTGACGGCGGAGACGGCGGTTCTCCGCGACCAGGTCTCGATCCTGCGCGGTGACCCACGGGTCGTGCTCCCACCAGTCGATGCCCAGTTCCCGGGCGGTGTCCACCGAGGCGATGAGCAGGCGCAGCTTGATGGTGAGCAACTCGATGTCCAGCAGGTTCACTCGGATGTCGCCCACGATCACGATGCCTCTGTCGAGCACCCGTTCCAGGATGTCGGCGAGATTGGCGGGACCCCCGTTGCTCGCCAGGCCCCCGCCGTAGGCCCTGGGGAGCGTGCCGGATCGCCCCACCTCGGCCATGTCAGCCCACCTCGCCGCTGTCGGGCCTGCCTCGCCGATAGCGTCGCACCCTGCGGTATGACAGGAGGTTCCCTTCGGCGTCCATCTCGGCCCGGTAGAGCGAGAGCATGTCGCCGGAGGAGGGGACGTGACGGTCCTCGACGACCTCGACCTCGACCAGCCAGCCGTCCTTCTCCGGCCGGACCAGTGTCACCCCTTCGGTGTCCTTGTCGATCAGCTCGGCGATGTGCCGCCGTCCGGTCGCTCCGGCGGTCGTCGCGGACAGCATGTGGGAGCGCCGTCGCGGTCGCCGGGCGGACTTCACCGACCGGCCGTCACTATCCGGCTCCTCCTCCTCTTCGTCGTCCTCGATGTCTTCGTACGACTCCTCGCCCTCGTCGAAAGCCTCGTCATCGTAGGAATCGTCGGTAGGGCGCTCCTTGCGAGGGCTGCGTTTGACAGGCACGGGCTCACTCTCCTCATCGTCTCCCGGCCGGCGTGGCCGCACCGGCTAAATGATCATCCCTTGGAGGATCTCCTCCGCGGCCTGGGCTTCCTCCTCCTCGGAGATCTCACCGGCGGCCCTCGCCTCTGCCAGCTCCTCCAGGCGGCGCCTGACCGCCATGGGGCTCCAGAGTTCCTGCTCGGCCTGCTCCTCAAGCAGTTCCGCGAGCCGGACCAGCCCGCGGACCGGTGCGAACGGCAGACCCAGGATCAGTCCTAGAGGTCCCACGTCATCACCCGTTCTCCTGTGTCCTGACGAAGTCGTACGGTGCCAGCGGGCCCAGCAGTCGTAGCCCGACCAGGCCCTCCCAGCGCTTTCCGAACACGTCCAGGGCCTTTTCGATATCCGGCTGCCGGTCGGTCCGCACGAGCAGGGCGAGGTGGGCGGCGTCCTGTTCATGGGTGGGATCGCGCACGGCGATGTCGACGCAGAGCGGAGTGAGGGCATCGACCAGTGCGGCGGTGTCGGTTTCGCGTCTGGCTGTGATCGACGCGTTGATCAGTTCTCCGATCCGCATTCTGGTGTCCCAGGTCGCCTCCTCGGGGAGGTCGCGGATCTCGTCGCGCAACCTCGCTATCTCGGGGTTCTCCTCCAGCACCTTCCGTAGGACGGCCTGCTCGACATAGCGCCCCTTCACCACGAACTCCGCCTGTCCCTCCAGGTCGTTCAGCGTGACGAGGAACTCGTCGTGGTGTGGCATGAGCAACTCGTCGACGACCGCCCGGGTGTCCGTCACCACCGCCCCGAAACGGATCGGGAGCACGGGCACCTCCGCGGCGGCTTCGTCCAGCAGTCGCTCGTGGGCCATGAGGTCATTCGGCCTGCCCAGCGGGCGATCGGTGGCCACGTCGCTTACCAGGGCGGCGATCTCGCCGTACCGCACCAGCCTGACCGCGCCCGGCGGGTCTCCCACCCCGATGGTGTCCGAGGTCAGTTCGACGTCCGCCGGGACGATCCCGTAGATGTAGACACCGGTGCTGGGCCTGGACGCGCCGGATCCCCTGGTGGCGGCGGTCCCCCGCCGCTCGGAGGCGGAACGCCTCTGGGTGGCGCGAGCGCCGGACGTGGACCCGCCGGACCCGTCGGACCGGGCGGCCTCCGGCTTCGCGCTGGAAGCGTGCATCTCACCGCTCCTTCCGTCGTCTGGGCCGGGGTGCCGTTTCGCGCTCCTCCTCGGGCTCCTCCTCCTCGGATTCGCCGGTCAGACCGCTGAGCTTCTCCTTGGCCGCGTCCAGCACCCCGTGTGTCGCCCCCTTGGCCACCGACTTGCCGCCCCCCTCTGTCATGTCCTGCACCATTTCCGGCAGGGTCTTCTGGGAGCCGGTCTGGGTGAGGTCGAGGCGGTTGACAGCCTTCGCGAAGCGCAGGTAGGTGTCAACGCTGGCCACCACGATCCGTATGTCGATGGTCAGGAGTTCGATTCCAACGAGAGAGACTCTGATGTAGGCGTCGATCACGATCCCCTTGTCGAGGATCGTGTCGACGACGTCGGCCAGCCCCGATGCGGATCGGTAGCCGGCGGCCCTGCCCCCCTGAACGACGGTCATGGCGTTCCTCTCTGGTTACCCGCTGCGACGTGTCCGGTCACACTTGGGCGGGGGTCTTGCGGCGACGGGCGGGCCGCTTGGACGGTTTCTTCGCGGCGGGTTTTTCAGGTTCCTCTTCTTCCGCCTCCTCTTCCTCCTCTTCCTCCTCTTCCTCCTCGGGTTCCTCGGCCTGTTCCTCCTCGCCCTGCTCGCCCTTCTCCTCTTCCTCGGGGCTCTCCGGTTCGGCCTGTTCGTCCTCGGAGCCCTTGGCCTCCTCCTCTTCCCGGAGGGCCGTCTCCTGGTCCTTGACGACCTTGCTGTCGCGGATCTCGCCACGCCATCCCTGAAGTTCGTCGGGCTTCAGGAGCACATGGTTCATGATGTGCCGCCGGAAGTGCTTGAGTTCGAGGCGCACCCGTCTGCCCTGGGCGCGCCACAGGTTGCCGGTGCCCTCGAACAGGCCCTTCGGGTGGTACTCCAGGGTGACCAGAACCCGGGTGAGGTCGGGGGTGATCTCGTGGAAGGTCACGATGCCGTCGACGTACCCCTTCGCCCCCTTCGAGCGCCAGATGATCCGCTTGTCGGGCACCTGCTCGATGATCGTCGACTCCCAGGTGCGGTGGGACAGGAAGATCTGTGCCTTCCACTCCAGCTTCTCGTCAGATGGCTGGTCGACGTTCTCGACCTTCTTCATGAACTTCGGGAAGTCTCCGAACTGGGTCCACTGGTCGTAGACCATGCGTATCGGAACGCCGATGTCGATGGATTCGACGATGTTGGTTATCTTCAACTTCCCGCCTTTCCCGCCCTTGCCGCCGCCTCCGGTGATCTTCTTGACCAGGCCGCCGATCGCCTTCTTGCCCAGTCCCTTCACCAGGCCGCCGGCCAGGGATCCCCCCGAGCCGGTCAGCGTGCTCAGCAGGCCCGATCCACCGCCTCCGGCATAGTCGGTCAGCTTGCCGGTCATCCCTTTGACCTTGTCGCCCACCGTGGACAGCGCCCGCTCCCCGACGGCGCCGAGGAGATTCTGGAACTCGTGGGTGAGCCGGTCCATGGAGTTCTCCTGGCCGTTGTGCTCGGGGCGCTGCTCTTTCTGGTCAGTCTGGCCCTTGGAGGCCTTAGCCATGGGGCTCACCCCCGTGCCTTGGCGGGCGCCCGCCTGGTTCGCGACGGTTCGGACTTGCGCTGACTTGAGCCCCGGCCTCTGGACCTGGCCGGTGCCGGCTCCTCCTCCTCTTCTTCTTCCTCTTCCTCCTCCTCTTCTTCTTCCTCCTCCTCAGGCTCCTCTTCCTCCTCTTCCTCCTCCTCCTCTTCTTCCTCTTCTTCCTCTTCCTCTTCGTCCTTGGGCTGGGACTTCTTCGGGGGTTTCGCAGTCTTCCCGCGACGCTTCCGGCCTTCCTCGGGCTCTTCCGGTTCCTCCTCGGCCTCCTCGGGGTTCCGCAGTGACTCGGCTCGGTCGTGCAGCTTGCCGCTCAGCGAGTCGATCTGTCTGGTCATCATGGATTTGGCGGCGTCCTTGCCCGCCTCCAGGAGGTCGCCGCGAATGCTTTCGGTGATCTTTTCCAGTTCCGGAGAGGAACCGAGTATCTTCAGCCCCTGCTGCAACAGGTCGCCCTTGCCGCCGCGCAGGTGGCCGGTCACACCGGCGATGGCCAGCATCGTGGCCAGCCGTACTTTCCCGCGCCCCAGAAGGTAGCCTCCGGCCACGGCAAGGGCCATTCGCACCATGTTGTTCACGATCACCACTCCCTGTCGTTGTCCTGCTGCAGAGTCCGTCTCATCTCTTTCGAGTCCTCGGGGCCGGACCCCGTCGGCACATCGCAGAGAAAGACGACATTGACCAGAGCTGACGCCCGTTGCGGTGAATATGGGAAGAGCATCCCGTTCCAACAATTTCATTTCCCCCTACCCTGGAAAACCCCCACAAAAACACATATGGGCAAAAAGGGGACAAAAGGGATATTGTTCTGGTCTGGCCTGCCCGGGGGTGGATTCCCGTCGTGGGCCGGAGGTGAAACACCCCTCCGTCCGCCTCTGGCCTACGGCAGAGGTCGAGAGTTCAATGATGTGTCGGGGGTCAACGGCGGAGCTTTGTAACAAGTGGAGCCAGGTTCCCGGAAAGATTTGGTCAAGGTTTCCGAGATGAATGGGTCGAGAAAGGAGAGAGGCGCTTAAAAAACGGGCACAACCATCTCGTTAACCCGTAAAGCGGAGGTACAGCCCTGGTGAGAAGATCGAGGGCCGGGTTCGCCGTGATCGCCATGGTGGTCGTTTCCGCCATGGTCGGCGGGCTCACGGGATGTGCACGTGCGGAGTTCACCTACGTCCGCCACGACGACGGGCAGACATACTTCAAGGTTCCGGCGGCCTGGCGGAAGGTCGACCAGACGGCGCTGGACAAGGCGACCATCGGAGCCGACCTCGAATCGGCCACCGCGCAGCTGCGCAAACAGCTCATCTGGTCGACCGCCTACGACGCCCACAGCAAGCCGTCTCCAGACCACCTGCTCGGCTACGGCACCGAGGACGAACCATTCGTCTTCGCCCGGATCGCCAAGCTCCTCCCCGAGGAGCGGGACGCGCTCTCCCTGAACAGCATGCGCAACTCCGTGCTGCCCGTCACCGAGACGGTGCGCGAGAAGTACGCGGAGATCCCCGGCTATCCGCTGAAGGACTTCGAGCTTCTCGCCGACGAGGTGCTCCAGCCCGGAGACGGCCTGCGCGGGGTGCACGTGCGGTTCAACTACGCGATCGAGGGCGCCGGGACGGAGACCTTCGACCTCACCTCCTATCTGGCCCCGGACGGCAAGCAGATCTCCACCCTGCTGATCCGCTGCTCGGCCGCCTGCTACCGGAAGCGCGCCGGGGAGTTCGACAGGATCGCGCAATCTTTCAAGGTCAAACGACTCACCGGGTGAGGAGAAGCCCGTAAATGAAGTCACCTCCGCCGCCCCCCACCTTCGAAGGACTAAGGGCCCCCGGCTCGGGTCCGACGGATCCGCATCCCGACAAGCGCAAGAAGATGCCTTTCTGGGATCGGATCAAATTCCTCCTCATCCTGACGATCATCTACTTCATCCTGGTATGGAGCGAGATGGCCTCATTCGAGGGCATCATGACATTCCAGGACGCGATGATCACCACCGCTGTCGCGGCGCCGTGGATCTTCTGGCTCCTGGGAGCCGAGTTCCTGCGCCAGCTCCACTTCTTCGTCAGCGAGCGCTCCGCCGGATACAACAGGTTCTGGACGCGCGGTGTGTTCGGCGGCTTCGAGCGCTGGACCCATCGCCGTTTCTCCGACTGGAATCGCTTCAGGATGGCGCGCGCCATCAAGTGGCTGTTCTGGATCGCGGTGCTCGCCCTCATCCTCGGCGAGGTGCTGGACACCTCTCCCGCGCTCGCGCTGTTCCAGGCGCCCGCGCTGCTCTGGCAGGCGCTGCCGTACATGGCGCAGCTCGCCTTCGCGTTCTTCTTCATCGCCTTCCAGTTCATCGGCCTGTTCTGGCTGCTGTCGCGGGGCGGCGTGGAGACCTACTTCCCCGACGACATCAAGACCCGCTTCACCGACGTCTGGGGCCAGGACCACGTCGTCGAGCGGGTCAAGGAGAACATCGTCTTCCTGGAGCGGCCGGACGCGATCGAGGAGCGTGGCGGCTACGTGCCCAGCGGCCTGCTGCTGTGGGGCCCGCCGGGCACCGGCAAGACCCTGATGGCCGAGGCGGTGGCCGGGGAGACCGGCAAGCCGTACGTGTTCGTCGACCCCGGCGCGTTCGTCAACATGTTCATGGGCATCGGCATCCTGAAGGTGAAGTCGCTGTTCAGGAAGCTCCGCAAGCTCTCGTTGCGATACGGGGGCGTGATCGTCTTCTTCGACGAGGCCGACTCCCTCGGACGGCGTGGCTCGCTGGCGCAGCAGGGGCCCAGGGGCGGCCCCGGATTCTCCCCGCACGTCGCGGGGTGCCACGGATTCGGCTACCTCAGCGAGGACACCCGCTGGTTGCTGACCCGCAAGGGCGCGGCGGAGCGGGAGGAGCCGGACACCGGCCGCAGCCGCTTCATGATGGGTGGCATGGGTGGCGGGGGCGGCGACCCGGGCACGCTGCAGGCGCTGCTCACCGAGTTGTCGGGGCTGAAGAAGCCCCGGGGCATCGTCAACCGGCATGTGCGAAGACTCTTCGGCATGCGGCCCAAGCCGCCGCCGAAGTACCGGATCCTGGTCATGATGGCCACCAACATGCCCAACTCGCTGGACGAGGCGCTGCTGCGGCCGGGCCGCATCGACCGCATCTACAAGGTGGGCTACCCGTCGAAGGCGGGCCGGGTCCGCACCTACCGGGGCTACTTCGACAAGGTCGACCACGAGCTGACCGACGAGCAACTGGACAAGCTGGCGACGATCACGCCCTACGCCACCGGCGCCACGATCAAGGACCTGGTGAACGAGTCGCTGATCACCGCGATCCGCGACGGCCGGGAGGTCATCACCTGGTCGGACGTGACCAGGGCCAAACGGCTCAAGCAACTCGGGCCACCCGAGGACGTGGAGTACATCGAGCGCGAGCGGCACGCGGTCGCCGTGCACGAGGCCTGCCACGCCGTGGCGGCCTACCGCACCCGCTACCACCTTGAGATCGACATCGCCACGATAGAGAAGGGCGCCGATTATCTCGGCATGGTCGCGAGCATCAAGCCCGAGGACCAGTTCACCCGCTGGAAGTCCGAGCACGAGGCCGACATCATGGTCTCGCTCGCCTCGCTGGCCGGGGAGCGGATGTTCTTCGGCGAGGACAACTCCTCCGGCGTCTCGGGTGACCTGTTCTCGGCGACGTACCTCACCGCGCTGATGGAGGCGCACTGGGGAATGGGGCGCGGAGTGACCTCGGTGCCCGCGCTGCAGGAACTGGAGATCATGGGAGGCAAGTCGATGCCCAAGCCCGGTGGCGGCGGCATCGGCTTCACCAAGGCACCGGGGGGCGGGCAGCCGCCGGCCCCCGACGTGCTGGGTGAGCGCATCGAGTTCAACCTGGTGCGCCTGCTGGACCGGACCGAGGAACTGCTGCGGGAGCATCGGAGAGACGTCCTGTGCCTGGCCCACGCGCTCGAGACGCACAAGACGCTCAACGGTGACGACGTGGTCGCGATCCTGGAGCGGAGGCAGGGGCCGCTGGTCGACGGCTCGGTCTATCTCTCGGAGGACTTCTACGCCGAGATCGAGGAGTATCACCTGGAGGCGGCACGGGCGCATCGCGAGCACAGCCACGTGTCGCGCACCCTGCCCGTCCCGGCGGCCCAGCTCAGGCTCGAACCCGCCGTCGCGGTCGTGCAGGGAGCGGTGGTGATAGGCAACGGCAACGGCAACGGCAACGGCAACGGCGCCACGATGCCGGCCGGGCCGGACTTCGTGCCGTGGGGTGACGGCGGTCCGGTGCCCCGGCAGGCGTCGCCACCGCCCGTGCCGTCGCCGCACCCTCCGCCGTCCGGTGTTCCCGCGTCGCGGGGCGGGCGGCTGAAGGTGGTGCTCCTGGTCGTGGTCAGCCTGGTGGCGCTGGCGGCCTTCACGCTGCTGGGCGTGTACGCGCTCAATGGCGGAGGTGTCGTGCTGGGCGGGGCGGGCTCGCCGGAGTCGGGCACGCTCCCGGTGGTGCTCGTCGCCGTGCTGGCCGCGATCGTGGGAGCGGGCATCGTCGCCACGGTCACCCGGGGATCGCGGGCCGCCAGGGCCAGGGCCGAGGCCCAGCGTGACAGCGCCGTGGAACGGGCGCAGTTGCTCGCCGCGGCGATGGACCCCGAGGTCGCCATGCGAGTCCTCGGCTACAAGGGCACCGATGAGCGGCCCCCGCGCTGACGGTTCCGAACACGCACAGCCCGCCGGGCCGAGGCCGCGGGCGGGCTGTGCGGCCGGGAGGTTCCGGGGGAGCCAGCGAGCCGGTTCCCCCGAAAGGCCCGTCAGTCGAACTCGCCGTCCTTCACGCCGCCGACGAAGGCGTCCCACTCGCTCCGGGTGAACGCCAGAGCCGGGCCGCCCGGATCCTTGGAGTCGCGGACGAGGTAAAGCCGATCGGCGTCGGCCTTGTGTCGGGCGACGGCCGGATCACCGGGGACGACCGCCACCTCCACGCAGTCGCCTCCGTTGGTGCTGCGACCGCTCTTACGCCACTTGGCGCCGGACAGATCCATCGTGGACCCTCGCACTTTTTCTTCCTTCTACGGCTAGGGGGAGGAAAACCTTCTCGCCATCTGGGCGATGAAGGCCGCCGACTCCTCCTGGCCGAGTGCCATCTCGCAGAGGCTCTCGAACATGGAGGCGTATCGGCTGACCTGCTCCGGGTCGTCCGGCACGAGCCCGCTCGAGGCCTGCTCCAGATAGAGCAGGTCGGGAACCTCGGGCTCGGGGAAGCTGAGCAGGCAGAACTTGCCGTCCATCGCCGCGTGCGCCCCCGCGGAGAACGGGGCGACCCGGATCTCCACGTTGGGCAGCGCGCCGAGGTGGACGAGATGCTCCAACTGCTCCGACATGACGTCGCGCCCGCCGATCTGACGCCGGATCACTGCTTCGTCGAGCACCGCGACGAGGTGGATCGGGTCACCGGGTCCGTGTAGCAACCGCTGGCGCGAGATGCGTACGGAGACCGTCTCCTCGACCTGGGAGGGGGTCTGGACAATGGAGGTCGCCTCGATCACCGCGCGTGCGTACGGTTCGGTCTGCATCAGGCCGGGAACGACGAGCGGCTCGTACGAACGCACGAGCGACGCCTCCGCCTCCAGCCCGATGTAGGAGTCGAAGCCCGGTTTGAGGGCTTGGCGGTGGGGGTGCCACCAGCCTCGCCGCCGGGCCTCCACGGCCATCTGGATCAGGGAGTCACGCGCCTCCCCGGTCACGCCGTACACCTCGGTGAGGGCCGACACGTCCGAGGGGCGGGGACGGGTCAGGCCCGTCTCGTATCTCCAGACGGTGGTGTCGGTGGAGCCGATCCGCTCGGCCACCTCCACCCGTGTCAGCCCGCTGTCCTTTCGCAGACGGTTCAGTTCCGCCATCAGGCGGCGATGACGGGCCGTGGGGCTGCGTCGAGAAGCCACGCATCTACCTCCCTCCGTCCTTTGATGGCAAATCTGTGGAATCTCAACATGAGGTATTGCAGTCCTTGATAGAACAGTTCACCGTGAGTGAGTGTGCCATCTCAGAGGGCGATGTGCATGGGATATGCGTGTCGGGGAGTGAGGTCAACCATGACGACCGGACGGCAGGCCGTCTCACCTCGATCCACGGTGACCCTCAAGGGGGTTCCGGAGTCGGTGTCGATGGCGCGAAGCCGGGTCAGGGAGCTGCTGGGCGAGGGACACCCCGCGTCCGACGACGTCATCCTCCTGGTGAGCGAGGTGGTGACCAACTCCGTGCTCCACTCGGGGTCCGGAGGGGGCGGAGAGGTCGCGATGACCGTGGCGGTGGGATCGGCCGCGGTGCTGGTCGAGGTCTGTGACGCCGGGTCGGGCGCGTCGATGCCGCACGTGCGCAACGACCCCGAGGCGGAGGGTGGGCGAGGCATGTTCCTGGTGGACCTGCTCGCCGACAACTGGGGCGTCCAGGACGACGCTCCCGAGGGCGCCAGGACGCTCTGGTTCGAGGTCGTCTTCTGATCTCGGGACGGAGGGGGTGCGGCTCCTAAAATTTGGGCCTTTGCTAATCAACCTCCCTGTCTGACTCTCAGTGGAGGCACGCGACAACCCCCTAGAGTGCGTGCCCGAGGAGGACGCAGGTGAGACGCCGTCTGATAGTGGTGTTCGCCGCCCTGGCGCTGTTATGCCTTGGCATGACCGGGGCGGGAGCCTCGGCTGAGCCGTCACCGAACAGCCAGTACAAGGTCCAGGGACCGAGCACCCCTCAGCAGCGCAGCGAGATCGCGGCCACCGGTGCCGCGATCGATCAGGTCGATCCTGACTCGGTCGTGGTCACCGCCAGCGAGACCGAGGTCGCCGAGATCAAGAAACTCGGCCACACCGTCACGAAGATCCCCAAGTCCCTGTACCCGACCGGGCCCGAACAGCGTTCGGACTTTCCGTCGGCCGACTCCGGCTACCACAACTACGCCGAGATGACCGCCGCGGTGAACCAGATCGTCGCCGACCACCCGACGATCGCCCGCAAGATCAGTTATGGCACCTCGTACGAGGGGCGCGACCTGATCGCCGTCAAGATCAGCGACAACGTCGCCACGGACGAGAACGAGCCCGAGGTGCTGTTCACGCATCACCAGCACGCTCGCGAGCACCTGACCGTCGAGATGGCGCTCTACCTGCTCAACCTGCTCACCGACGGATACGCCACAGACAACCGCATCACCAACCTGGTCAACAATCGTGAGATCTGGATCATGCCGGACCTCAACCCCGACGGTGGCGAGTACGACATAGCCACCGGTTCCTACCGCTCCTGGCGTAAGAACCGGCAGCCCAACTCCGGCTCCTCGTCCGTGGGCACCGACCTCAACCGCAACTGGGGCTACAACTGGGGCTGCTGCGGAGGCTCCTCCGGCTCCGCCTCCAGCGACACCTACCGGGGTTCGGCGGCCGAGTCGGCTCCCGAGGTCAGGGCGGTGGCCAACTGGGTCCGCAGCAGGATCGTCGGCGGTGTGCAGCAGATCAAGGCGCACATCGACTGGCACACCTACGGCGAGCTGATCCTGTGGCCGTACGGCTACACCTACAACGACACCGGCCCCGGCCTGACCCAGGACGACCGTGACGCCCACGCGACCCTGGGCCAGAACATGGCCGCCACCAACAACTACACCCCCCAGCAGGCCAGCGACCTCTACATCACCGACGGCACGATCGACGACTGGCTGTGGGGCGTCTACAAGATCTTCAGCTACACCATCGAGATGTACCCGGTCTCCTCCTCGCCGGGCTTCTACCCCCCCGACGAGCAGATCGTCCCGCAGACCACCCGCAACCGCGAGGCCGCGCTCCGCTTCCTGGAGTACTCCGACTGCGTCTACCGCATCATCGGCAAGGAGTCGCAGTACTGCGGCACCGGCACCCCGCCGGTGACCGTCTACTCCGACGAGTTCGAAACGGCGGCCGGCTGGACGACCAACCCCTCGGGCACCGACACCGCCACCTCGGGCCAGTGGGAGCGCGGCGTCCCGCAGGCCACCACCTCCAGCGGCGCCAAGCAGCTCGGCACCACGGTCAGCGGCACCAACGACCTGGTCACCGGCAGGCTCGCGGGCACCGCGGCGGGCGACCACGACATCGACGGAGGAGTCACCAGCATCCAGTCACCGGCCATCACCCTGCCGTCGACCGGGACGCTGAACCTGTCGCTGTCGTGGTATCTGGCGCACGGTTCCAACTCCTCCACCGCCGACTTCCTGCGGGTGAAGGTCGTCGGCTCCACCACCACCCAGGTGTTCCAGCAGCTCGGCGCGGCCGCCAACCGCAACGGCGCCTGGGCGGTCGCCACGGCCGACCTCTCCGCCTTCGCGGGCCAGACGGTCCGCGTCCTGATCGAGGCCGCCGACGCCTCGGGTGCCTCCCTGGTGGAGGCCGGCATCGACAACGTCAAGATCACTCAACAACCCTGACCCCTTCGGGGCGCCTTCGCCGAGGGCGCCCCGAGCCCTTCACCGGCAGGCTCGGCGCCGGTCAGACGCGGCAGATGAGCTCGCCGTGGAGCACCGACAGCCAGCCGTCCCGCTCTCCTGCCCAGGCGTGCCAGCCCGCCGAGAGGCGGCGCAGGTCCTCCTCGGTGCTGCCCGAGGCGAGGGCCTGGCGGGCCATGTCGGACTTCAGGATCCGCTCGGCCCACATGCCGCCCCACCAGGCGCGGTCCTCGGGTGTGGCGAAGCACCAGGTCGAGGAGGTGGCCGAGACGTCGGTGAACCCCGCCGCGTGCGCCCAGGAGAGCAGTCGCCGCCCCGCGTCGGGCTCGCCGCCGTTGGCCCTCGCCATCCTCAGGTAGAGGTCCAGCCACTCGTCCAGTTCGGGCGTCTCGGGAAACCAGGTGAACGCGGCGTAGTCACTGTCGCGTACCGCGACGATCCCGCCCGGCCTGCAGACCCGCCGCATCTCGCGCAGCGCCGACACGGGATCGCCGACGTGCTGGAGCACCTGGTGGGCGTGGACGACGTCGAAGGTGTCGTCGGGAAAAGACAGCTCGTGCACGTCCGCCACGGAGAACTCGACGCCGGAGCGCCCGCGCCGCTCCATCTCCGCGCGGGCCAGCCCGAGCGCCTCCTCGCTGATCTCGGCCGCGGTGACCGTGCCGGGCGCGACGCGCTCCGCCAGGTCGGCGGTGATGGTGCCGGGCCCGCAGCCCACGTCCAGCAGCGTCATACCCGCTCTCAGGTACGGCAGGAGGTAGGCCGCCGAGTTCTCCGCGGTACGCCACCTGTGGGATCTGAGCACCGACTCGTGGTGTCCGTGCGTGTACACGGCGCCCTTGGCTGTCATGGGAGACCTCTCCTTCTGTCCGTGCCCCCGACCGTAGCAGGAATCTCATATTTCAAGAAGAATTGTCTCATTATTTGGTCTAATTGTGTGGCCGTAACGGATTTCGCACCATTTCGTCGCTTGCTGTAACGGAGGAGGGCGCCCAGACTCAGATGGGATGTTCGCTGACACAATGGGGGTGATCCTCGTGCTCGAGGAGTTCAGCGCTCGCGAGACCTGGCCACTGGGGTGCACGCGCTGCGGGCACCTCTGGCAGGAGGAGTACCTCGTCCGTCACCTGACCGACGGGCACGGACACGACGTCGTGCTCTGGCTGAGGTCGGGCGTCATGGTCCAGCCGCCCTGGTCGGGAACGAACTGCCCCGCCTGCGGCTGTGACGGTGTCCGCGTCTTCCCGGTGGGTGCGCACCTCCAGGGGGGCACCCCACCCCCCGTCGCCCCCGCCCCCGCCCTCGAATCCGTCCCGGCTCCGGACCCCGCTCTGACAGCGATCCCCGCGCTGGGAGCCGGCGCCTCGCCCGCCAGGCCTCGGCCGCGTCGCCGCGTGTCGCAGCCGGTCCTGCTGGGCTCCCTCCTCGCGGTCGCGTTCCTGCTCTTCACGGGCTTCGAGCTCTTCGAACACATGCTGCCCCACCACTGAACCCGCCGCCCTGGACCGCCGGACCCCCGGGGGCGGGGATCCGGACGGGCACCGGGCGTCAGCGGGCGTCAGAGGCGGAAGCCCAGGTCGGGGACGATCTCGGCGACGTCCATCTGGGCCTTCTGCAGCCTGCCCGAGTAGTCCCAGTTCATCGCCTGCCAGCGGGTGAACTGGTCGAGAACCCACACCCCCGACTGGCGGCTGCCGTTGCCGGATCTGCCGTTGCCGCCGAAGGGCAGGTGAGCCTCCGCGCCGGAGGTGGAGTTGTTGACGCTCACCATGCCCGCGCCGATGCCGGCGCGGAAGCGGAACGCCGACTTCGGGTCGGTGGTGTAGATGGAGGAGGAGAGCCCGTAGCCGGGAAGGTTGGCCAGCTCGACGGCCTCCTCCAGGGTGTCGAAGGCGGTCACGCCGACGATGGGGCCGAAGGTCTCCTCAAGGAAGAGCCGGTCGTCGGGGCGGACCCCGTCCACGACCACCGGGTGGTAGTAGAGGCCGCCCTCCCCGGTGAAGCCGGCGCGCGGGTTGTCCGGGGTGATGCGTCCGGTGGGGCCGGAGACGACGGTGTGGTGCGGCTGGATCCAGCCCAGGTACTCCTCGTAGCGTGAGGCGAACCTCTCCTCGAGCAGCGGGCCGCAGAGCACGTCCCCGGCGGGGTCGCCGATCGCCGCCTCCGCCACGGCGCGCGCGTACCGGCGGAGGAACTCCTCGTGGACGCTCTCGTGCACGATCACCGTGCCGAGTGACGTGCAACGCTGCCCGGCGGTGCCGAAGCCCGCGAACAGCGCACCCTCCACGGCCAGGTCCAGGTCGGCGTCCGGCATCACCACCATCGGGTTCTTGCCGCCCAGCTCCAGGCAGGGGGACTGCAGGTGGCGCCCGCACAGCTCGCCGACCGCGCGGCCCACCGCGGTGGATCCGGTGAACCCGACCTTGTGCACCGTGCCCTCGGCCAGCGCCGACTCCAGGCCCTCGAACGTCGTGGCGCCGTCGGCGAGGACCAGGTTCAGCACGCCGTCGGGCAGCCCGGCCGCCGTGAACAGCCGGTAGAGCGCGTGCGCGGAGGCCGCCGCGTACTCGGCGGGCTTCCACACCACCGCGTTGCCGCACAGCAGCGCCGGGACCAGGTACCACGACGGCACCGCGACCGGGAAGTTTCCCGCCGTGATCACCGCGGCCACTCCCACGGGGACCCGGAAGGTGAACAGGTTCTTGTCCGGCATCTCCGAGGGGACCGTCTGCCCGTACAGCCGCCTGCCCTCGCCGAGGAAGAAGTCGCAGGTGTCGACGATCTCGCGCACCTCGCCCAGCGCCTCGGCGTACGGCTTGCCGATCTCGCGGGTGACCAGGCGGGCCAGTTCCTCGGCGTTGGCCTCCACCAGCCGCCCGATCGAGGCGATCACCCGCCCCCGGACGGGCGCGGGAACCCGGGACCACTCCCGCTGGGCCGCGGTGGCCGTGCGGCACGCGGAGGAGAACGTGCTCGCGTCCGCCAGCCGGACCCGCGCGACCACCTCGTCCAGGCGAGCCGGGTTGACCGACTCGTAGGCGGTGCCGTTGGATGCTTCTTTTCCGCCGATGACGGAGACGATCTCGCTGGTCACCTTCGACCTCCCGGTATGGACCTGTGACCGCATTCTCCCCGCGAAGGACGAGGCCGTCACATCATCCGGAAGTCGGCGAAGTCGAAACCCGGGGACACGACGCAGCTCACCAGTACGGCCTCGTCGCCGGCGGGGCGGGCGGCCTGCCAGGTGCCGCCGGGCACCACCGTCTGCGGGACCTGGCCCTCCTCCACCAGCGGACCCAGGGTAACGGAGTGGGCGGGCTGGCCCTCGTGGCCGCCGAGGGTCAGTGTCAACGGGCCGCCCCGGTGCCAGAGCCACACCTCGTCGGAGGCGACCACGTGCGGGCGCGACTCCTCGCCGGGCCCCAGCAGGAAGTAGATCCCCGTCGCGGTGGCCCGCGCTCCGGTGTACCCGGGCGGGGTGAGGTCGACGGAGGTTCTCCAGGTCTCGCGGAACCAGCCGCCCTCGGGGTGCGGCAGCAGGTCCAGGGTCTCGGCGAGCGGAGGACGGGAAGGAGTCGTCATCGCACCGATTCTAGGGACCCGGCTCCCTCGGACGGGCCGTGCGAGGTTCGTGCGAGCACCGACGTGTCGCCGGCGTGGGGCGGTATCGGGACGGTGTCGGGACGGTACGGGCGCATCCGCGGCGAAGCCGTCTGGACGGCCGACGGGACGGGCGCGCGCGAGGGTGCGCGTACGGGGCGCGACGGGGGTCGCCGCTCGGTGCGGGAGTCACCGGGGGGACGGAGATCGTCCTGCGGGGTGAGTGGTCCGGATTTGTCGGAGGGGTTGGCTAGGTTCGGTCCGTGATCGAACGGTGGAACCGGGATCAGGTGCTGGCGCTCGCGCCCGACGCCTCGTCCCAGAAAGCGGCCGGGACAATTTCCTCCCCCAGAAAGTGGTCGGGGACCGGAGTCACCGCCGACGCGGTGTGGGGTGAGTGCGCGGGCAGCGGCTCCAAGCCCTACCGGGCCTGCGTCGACCTGTCCGAGCCCGCCTACCGGTGCACCTGCCCCAGCAGGAAGTTCCCGTGCAAGCACGCTCTCGGCCTGCTGCTCCTGTGGTCGGCCGACGGCGTCCCCGCCGCGGAGGAGGTCGCCGACTGGGTGGGCGAGTGGCTCGACGGGCGGCGCGGCCGCGCGGCCAGGGCGGCGGAGGCCGGGGCGACCCGCGCCGCCAGGTCCGCCGAGGCGCCTCCCGCCGACGGCCGCCGGGCCGCGCTGCGCGAGCAGCGCGTGAGTGCCGGTCTGTCGGATCTGGAGCGCTGGCTCGCCGACCAGGTCAGGCAGGGCCTCGCCGGAGCACGGCGCCACGACCAGTGGGACGACCTGGTCAAGCGCCTGATCGACGCCCAGGCGCCCGCTGTCGCGGGCTCGCTGTCGCGCCTGCCCGCCGTGCTGGACGGCGATGACTGGCCCGCCCGCCTGCTCAGCGAGTACGCGCTGCTGCACCTGCTCTGCGTGGCCCACCGCAACCTCGCGGCTCCGGCCGGCGAGAGGACCGGCGAGGAGGTCGGCGCCGGTCCGGTCGCCGGCCCGGGGGGTGTGCCGGAGGCCGGGCCCGCGGGGCTCCTGGAAAGGGTGCGTGACCGGGTCGGTTTCTCGGTGACGAAGGAGGAGGTGCTCGCCGGGGCGGTCGTCCGCGACCTGTGGGACGTGCTGGGACGGCGTGACGAGGAGCACGACCGGCTGATCGCGCGCCGGGTCTGGCTGCGCGGACGCCGGACGGGCAGGGCGGCGCTGGTGCTGTCGTTCGCGCCGGTCGGACAGGCCCTCGACGCCTCGCTCGTCACCGGCACGACCGTGGACGCCGACCTGGCGTTCTATCCCGGCTCGACTCCGCTGCGCGCGGTGGTCGCCGCCCGGCACGACGCCGCCCCGGCCGGCCCGCCGCCCGGCCGGAGCATCGAGCGGGCGCTGGACGAGGTGGCCGAGGCTCTGGCGGGCGATCCATGGCTCGACTCCTGGCCGCTCGTGCTGGAGGGGGTGACCCCCGCGGGGAGTGGTTCGCGGCTCCTGGCCGGGCCCTCCGGCGGGCTGCCGCTCCACCCGTCCGCGGGAACCCCGTGGCGGCTGGTCGCCACCTCGGGCGGCCATCCGCTGACCGTCGCCGTCGAATGGACCCCGAGGGGCCTGCGCCCCCTCACGACCTGGGATGAGAAAGGCCGGGTGATCGCCCTGTGAACGCCTCCGCCGACTGGGAGGAGCTGGTGTCCACCGCGCTCGTCGGGACCGACCGGCGCCCGCTGCCCGGGGAGGGGGCGAGCGAGGTCGAGTTGCTCGGGCGAGCGGCCGTGCACACGCTGCGGATGCGCGCCGGGCGGCGGCCGGTCGCCCCGGGCGAGCCGCCGAGTCTGGCGGCGCCCGAGGAGCAGCCGGAGGTCTCGCGCGCCGCGGGCGACCGGCTTGCCCGCGTTCTCGGTGGTGAGCAGCCGAGACTGCTCACCGAGTGGCTGGAGACCGCGGCCGGGCATGGATACCGCCTCTCACCCCATCTGCTGCCCGAGCTGCTCGACCACGCGGTCAGGGACAGGTCGATCCGGCCGTACCTCGGCGTCCTGGCGGGCAACCGGGGGCGCTGGCTGGCGGGGCTGAACCCGGCGTGGGGTTTCCTGCTCGAGGAGGTCACGGGAGTGGCCGCGACCGACCCTGCGACCGACTCTGGGCCGACCTCGCAGGTCTGGGAGTTCGGCACCTCGGGTGACCGTCGCGTCCATCTGGGCGAGCTGCGGGCGGCCGATCCGGCGAGGGCCAGGGAACTGCTCGCCGCCACCTGGGAGAAGGAGGGCCCCGACGACAGGGCGGCTTTCCTGGAGGCTCTCACCACGGGGTTGTCGCCTGAGGACGAGCCGTTCCTGGAGGCCGCGCTCGACGACCGCCGCCGCGAGGTCCGCCACCAGGCGTCCGACCTGCTCACCCGGCTCCCCGGATCGCGCCTGGCCCTGCGGATGGCAGAGCGCGCCGCCCGGTATGTCACCGTCGTCGGCGGTGAGATCCACGTCGACCCGCCGGTGGCCTGCGACAGTGCCATGGAGCGCGACGGCATCCGGGCGAAGGCGCCCCGGGGGACCGGCGAGCGGGGCTGGTGGCTGCAGCAGGCCGTGGCCCGCACCCCGCTCGGCGTCTGGCCCCGGCTGCTCGGCCGGCCGCCCGGGGAACTGGTCCGCATGAAGATCGTCGACTGGAACCGTGAGGTCATGGCCGGTTGGGTCAGGGCCGCCGTGCTCCAGGGTGACCCGGAGTGGGCACTGGAGCTTTTCGCCTGGGATCCGATCGCCGACCTGCTGGCCGCGCTGCCCCGGGACAGGCAGGAGATCGTCGCGGCCGACTTCGTACGGCGGCACGGTCTGGACGGCCAACTGATCATGGTTCTCGGCGGGGCCGCGGCCCCGTGGGGTCCGGCCCTGGCCACGGCGGTCCTCCAGAAGATCATCGATGTGTCCGGCACCCAGCCGTGGAATCTCGGCGAGCTGACCAAGCTCGCCGGTGAGCGCATCGATCCGGCACTGCACGACATGGCCGGGCGGCTCTCACCGGAGCCGCCCATCCAGGAGGTCGCCGCCCTCCTGCGTTTCCGTGACGACATGTTGAAGGAGCTCACACAGTGACAACGGTTCTGCGGGCCCACGCCGAAGACCAGTACGCCGAGGAACTGGCGGTCCTGGCCAAGGGCGACGACCGGGTCCGTCCGCCGGGCTGGAAGCTGTCACCCTGGGCGGTGACCACCTACATCCTCGGTGACGGCGACCAGATCACCCCCAAGTACATCGGGCCGCGGCGCATCGTCGAGGTGGCCGTGGCGACGCTCGCCACCGACCGCGCGCTGCTGCTGCTCGGGGTGCCCGGCACCGCCAAGACCTGGCTGTCGGAGCATCTGGCCGCCGCGATCAGCGGTGACTCCACGCTCCTCGTGCAGGGCACGGCGGGCACCGCGGAGGAGGCCATCCGCTACGGATGGAACTACGCCAGGCTGCTGGCCGAGGGGCCGTCCATGGAGGCGCTCACGCCGAGCCCGGTGATGCGGGCGATGGCCGAGGGACGGCTGGCCCGCGTGGAGGAGCTGACCCGGATGCCCTCCGACGTCCAGGACGCGCTGATCACCGTGCTGTCGGAGAAGACGTTGCCGATTCCCGAGCTCAACCGGGAGGTGCAGGCCGAGCGCGGCTTCAACATCATCGCCACCGCCAACGACCGTGACCGCGGCGTCAACGACCTGTCGAGCGCACTGCGCCGCCGGTTCAACACGGTCGTGCTGCCGGTGCCCGCCACCGCCGAGGAGGAGGTGGACATCGTCTCCCGCAGGGTCGGTCAGCTCGGCCGCTCCCTGGAACTGCCCGAGACCCTCACCGGGCTGGAGGAGATCCGCCGCGTCGTCACGGTCTTCCGGGAGCTGCGCACCGGCGTCACCGAGGACGGCCGCACCAAGGTCAAGTCACCCAGCGGCACGCTCAGCACCGCCGAGGCCATCTCCGTCCTCACCAACGGCATCGCGCTGGCCGCGCACTTCGGCGACGGGGTGCTCCGCCCCTCCGACGTGGCCGCGGGGATCGCCGGCGCGGTGATCCAGGACCCGGTCTCCGACCGCGTCGTCTGGCGCGAGTACCTGGAGACCGTGGTGCGCGAGCGCCAGGACTGGCGCGACTTCTACCGGGCCTGTCGTGACGCGGGCTGAGGCGGTGCCCCCCAGGAGGGGGCCGCTCCCGATCTCCGTCCCGGGCTCCGGTCCCGTATCGGGTGGCACACCGGTGATCAGGCCGCGCGGTCGCCATCGCGCCATGCCGCCGGTCGGTGAGACGGCTTCCTCACCTGGTTCCGGTCCCGTATCGGATGGCACGCCCGCGGTCACTCCGCGCGGTCGCCATCGCGTCACGCCGCCAGCGCCGCCGGTCGGTGAGACGGCTTCCTCGCCGGTCAGGGGGCGACGATGAGCGTCTCCGTGCTGGGGATCCGGCACCACGGACCCGGGTCGGCGCGGTCCCTGTGCGACGAGCTCGACCGCCTCAAGCCGGACATCGTGCTCATCGAGGGCCCGCCCGAGGCGGACGAACTGGTCGAGCTGGCCCGTGACCCCGACCTTCGGCCGCCGGTGGCGCTCCTCGCCCACGTGCCGGGTGAACCGTCCACCGCCGCGTTCTGGCCGTTCGCGGTCTTCTCCCCCGAGTGGCAGGCGCTCCGCCATGCCGTCGGGGCGGGCATCCCGGTCCGCTTCTGTGACCTGCCGGCCGCGCACAGCCTCGCCTCCCGCCCCGGCGCGACCGGCGACGCCGAGCCGCGGGCCGGAGAGGAGCCGGACACGGGGGTGCCCGGCCTCCATCGTGAAACGGCGGAAGACGGCGGGAAAGGCGATGCCACCCCGCGGGCCGTACAGGTCGATCCGATCGGGGCCCTCGCCCGCGCCGCCGGATACGACGACCCGGAGCGGTGGTGGGAGGACGCCGTCGAGCACCGCGGCGACACCCCGTTCCACATGATCGCCCAAGCGGTGGAGGCGGTCCGCGAGGGACACGTCGCCGACGGGTACGAGGCGCGGCGCGAGGCCTTCATGCGGCGCACGATCCGCAGGGCGGTCCGGGACGGCTTCGAGCGGATCGCCGTGGTCTGCGGGGCCTGGCACGTCCCCGCACTGGCGGGCACGGCGGGTGAGGGAGCGTCCTGGGGAGCCGGGCTGCCCACCGTCAAGGCCGACGACGCGCTGCTCAGGGGGCTGCCCAAGGTCAGGGCCGAGATCACCTGGGTGCCGTGGACGTACGGCCGGCTGGCCTCCTGGAGCGGGTACGGCGCGGGTGTGACCTCCCCGGGCTGGTACCACCACCTGTTCGCCTCCCCGGACCGCCCCGTCGAGCGGTGGCTGACCGGGGCGGCCGGGGTGCTCCGTGAGGAGGACCTGCCGGTCTCCTCCGCCCACGTCATCGAGGCGGTCCGGCTCGCCGAAAGCCTGGCCGTGCTCAGGGGACGGCCCCTGGCCGGGCTGGCGGAGGTCACCGAGGCGGTCAGGGCGGTGCTGTGCGAGGGTGACGACCTGCCGGTGGAGCTGATCCAGCGGCGCATGGTCGTGGGGGAGCGGCTCGGCCAGGTGCCGGACAGCACCCCGATGGTCCCCCTCCAGCGTCACCTGCGCGAGGAGCAGCGGCGGGTGCGGCTCAAGCCCGAGGCACTCGACCGTGAGTACGACCTCGACCTGCGCAAACCCCTCGACCTGGAGCGCAGCAGGCTGCTGCACCGGCTCCGCCTGCTCGGCGTCTCCTGGGGCACTCCCCAGGAGAGCCGGAGCAAGGGCACCTTCCGCGAGTCGTGGTCGCTCGCCTGGCGGCCCGAGTTCGACATCGACCTGATCGAGGCGAGTTCCTGGGGCACGACCGTCCCGGCGGCGGCCGCCGCCCGCGTCCGCGACCTCGCCGACGGGGGCGGGGCGTCCGGCGGAACCCCCGGCTCGGGGACACCGGGCCGGGGAGGCGGCGCGGCCGGGACCGGGGCACCGTCCGGCGGGGCGCCCGGAGGCGTCACGCTGGCCGGGCTCACCGGCCTGGTGGAGCACTGCCTGCTCGCCGACCTGCCGGAGGCGCTGCCGCACGTGCTCGACGCCCTGTCGGCGCGGGCCGCGCTCGACGGCGACGTCACGCACCTGATGGCGGCGCTCCCGGCGATGGTCCGCGCCCAGCGATACGGCGACGTGCGCGGCACCCCCGCCACCGGCCTGACCACCATCGTCGGGGCCATGCTCACCAGGATCTGCGTCGGCCTCGGTGGCGCCGTCACCGGTCTCGACGACGACGCCGCCCGTGACCTGATCCGTCACATCGACGCCGTCCACGCCGCCGTCTCCCTGCTCGAAGCCGTGCCCGCCGATGCCGGCGTCTCCCGCGATTCACAGGAGACGGACGCCTCCGCCGGTTCCGTGAGCCTGGACGGTCCGGCGGGTGCGGAAGGCGCGAAGGAGACGAGGAGCACGGGAGCCTCGGGAGGCGCTGCCCGCCCTGAGGATGATTCTCCGCAGGGGCGGTGGTCGACGGCGTTGCGCGGGGCTTGTGGCCGCGGCGACCTGCACGGGCTCATCGAGGGCCGGCTCACCAGGATCCTGCTGGACGCGGCCGACCTCGACACGGCCGAGGCGGGCCGCCGGATGTCGCTGGCGATGTCGGCGGGGCACCCGCCGGCCAGGGCGGCGTCCTGGATCGAGGGGTTCCTTTCCGGAGGCGGGCTGCTGCTCGTCCACGACTCCCGGCTGCTCGGGCTGGTCGACGAGTGGCTCACCGGACTCGCCCCGGAGACCTTCGTCGACGTGCTGCCCCTGCTCCGCAGGACGTTCGGCGCCTTCGCGGCCCCCGAGCGGCGCTCGATCGGCTCGCGCGTCCGCTCTCTCGGCTCTGGCGGCGCGGACCGGGCACCGGAGGCGGAGGAGTTCGACGAGGAACGCGCGGCGGCGGCCGTGCGGACCGTGCTGGCGATTCTGGGAAGGACGGGGAGCAGCGATGGATGAGCGGTTGCGCCGCTGGCGAATGGTCCTGGGCGGTGACGCCGACGGCACCGGGTGCTCGCTCGCCGGAACCGACGCCCAGATGGACGGGGCACTGGCCGCGCTGTACAACGGCGCCGGTGCGGGGGCGGCCGAGCGGAGCGGGGGCCTGGGCGCCTCCGCGCCCCGGGTGGCGCGCTGGCTGGGCGACATCCGGTCCTACTTCCCCTCGACCGTCGTCCAGGTCATGCAGAAGGACGCCGTCGAGCGGCTGAACCTGACCCGGCTGCTGATGGAGCCGGAGATGCTGGATGCCGTCGAGCCGGACGTGCACATGGTCGGCACCCTGCTGTCGCTCAACCGGGTGATGCCCGAGAAGGCACGGGAGTCGGCCAGGGCGCTGGTCGGCAAGGTCGTCTCCGAGTTGGAGCGGCGGCTGGTTCAGAAGACCAAGGCCGCCGTGACCGGCGCCCTGGACCGCTCGGCCAGGACCCACCGGCCCAGGCGGGTCGCCGACATCGACTGGGACCGCACGATCCGCGCCAACCTGAGGAACTACCTGCCGGAGCGCAACACCGTGATCCCGTCCAGGCTGGTCGGATACGGCAGGAGGCAGCGGGCGGTCCAGCGAGAGGTGGTGCTCTGCATCGACCAGAGCGGATCGATGGCCGCCTCCGTCGTCTACTCCAGTGTGTTCGGCGCGGTGCTCGCCTCGATGCGCTCGCTGAAGACCTCGCTGGTCGTCTTCGACACGGCGGTCGTCGACCTCACCGACCAGCTCCACGACCCGGTCGAGCTGCTGTTCGGCACCCAGCTCGGCGGCGGCACCGACATCAACCGGGCCATCGCCTACTGCCAGGGCCTCATCACCCGCCCCAACGACTCGATCTTCATCCTGATCAGCGACCTCTACGAGGGCGGCGTGCGGCAGGAGATGCTCCGCAGGGTCGCCCAGATGACCGCGGCGGGCGTCCAGGTGATCGTGCTGCTCGCGCTCTCCGACGAGGGCGCGCCCTTCTACGATCACGACAACGCCGCGGCGCTCGCGGCCATGGGGGTTCCCGCCTTCGCCTGCACCCCCGACGCCTTCCCCGACCTGATGGCCGCGGCGATCGAGCGCCGCGACATCGGCCAGTGGGCCGAGCGCCGACTGGAGCGCACCGCCACCTGATCCCGTCCTGGTGAAGGAGGAAAGGCCACGGGGGCCCACCTTCTCCAGGACGTCAGGGGCCGAACGCGGCAGCCTGACACCCGCCGACGGATCAGCCGTCGTGGTGGGCGGGGCCGGTCACGACGGCCGTCTCGGAGGCCGTCTCGGACGGCTCTTCGTCCGGCGGCCTCTCGACGGCACGCCGAGCCCACGGTTCTCCTCCGTGCTCGGCAGGCCTCCCGGCCTTTCAGGAACGCTTCTGGTAGACGTCGGGGATACCGTCGTGGTCGCGGTCGACGGTTTCGGCCTCGTGGATGCGCCGGTAGACGCGGTTGCGCAGCCGCAGGATCACCGTCGCCGTCAGCGCCGCGATCAGGGAGCCGGTCAGGACCGCCACCTTGACGTAGGCGTCGCGCTCGCTGCCGGCGCCGAAGGCCAACTCCCCGATGAGCAGGGAGACGGTGAATCCGATGCCGGCCAGCACGGCCAGCCCGGCCACGTCCACCCAGGCCAGTCCCTCGTCCAGGCGGGCGTGGGTGAATCGGGCCACCAACCAGGTCGCGAGCATGATCCCAATGGGCTTGCCCGCCACGAGGCCCACGACGACGCCCACCGCGACCGGGTCGCTCAGGGCGCCGGCCAGGCCGCTCAGGCCGCCGAGGCTCACCCCGGCCGACATGAACGCGAACACCGGCACGGCCACCCCGGCCGAGATCGGCCGCAGCCGGTGTTCGAAGTGTTCGGCCAGACCGGGCCCGGCCTCCGGGCCGCCGGAGCGCTCGCTGCGCAGGACCGGCACGGTGAAGGCCAGCAGCACGCCGGCGACGGTGGCGTGTACGCCCGAGGCGTGCATCAGCGCCCAGGTGGCGGCGGCCAGTGGCAGTAGCAGCCACCAGGCGCGTACCCGGCGCTGTACCAGCAGGGCGAAGACCGCCAGTGGCAGCAGCGCGCCCAGCAGCGGCAGCACCGACAGGTGCTCGGTGTAGAAGAGGGCGATGATGACGATGGCCACCAGGTCGTCGACCACGGCCAGGGTGAGCAGGAAGGTGCGCAGCGCGGTGGGGAGATACCGGCCGATGACCGCGAGCACGGCCAGGGCGAACGCGATGTCGGTGGCCGTCGGGATCGCCCAGCCCCGTGCCGCGCCGGAGCCGGCACCGACGCCGAGGGTGAGCAGCAGGTACAGCACGGCCGGGACGATCACCCCGCCGAGCGCGGCCGCGACCGGTACCGCGGCCCGCCGCACCTGGCGCAGGTCACCGGCGACGAACTCGCGTTTCAGTTCCAGGCCGGCCACGAAGAAGAAGATCGCCAGCAGCCCGTCGGCGGCCCAGGTCGCCAGGCTCAGATCCAGGTGCAGCGCCGCCGGGCCTACCCTGAAGGCGCGCAGTGCCTCGTAGGTCCCTGACCACGGGGAGTTCGCCCAGATCATGGCGGCCACCGCGCCGGCCAGCAGCAGCGCTCCGCCGACGGTCTCCTCGCGCAGGATGCCGGCGATGCGGCGGGCCTCGGGCCACGAGCCCAGGCCGAGCAGACGGGACGTGCCGGGCGGGGTCTCGGTCATCGGCGCTCCGTTTCCGGGGTCGGGTCAGCCACTGCCGACCAGACTTCCCGGCGCACCACCGGCCACTTTACCCGCGGGGCCGCCGCCGGCCGACTCCAGGGTCATGGGAACGGGGCGGCCACCGAACCGTCCCCCGGCCGGTTCCGCAAGCTCGTCCACCGGGTCGACGATCCGGTGGAGGCCAACGGCACCGAGCGGTTCGAGTTCGGGCTCGACCTGCTGCTGGGAGGTCTGGTCTCGCACATCCGGGAGGCCGGTCCTACGACCAAGGACTGACGTGGCAGCCCGATGCCGGGGGCTGGGCGCCGGGCGTACCGTCGGCCCATGATTAGCATGACAGGCGAAAAGCGGGCCGCCGGGATATTCGCCGCGCGGCACCGTGCCCTGACCGTCGGGATGGTGGCACTCATCTCCCTGGTCGCCTTCGAGTACCTGGCGGTGGCCACCGCGATGCCGGTCGTGGCCGACGAGTTGGACGGTCACGCGCTGTACGGGCTGGCGTTCAGCGGGGCGATGGCGGCCGGGGTGATCGCGACGGTGCTGGGCGGGCGCTGGGGCGACGTCAGGGGGCCGGTGGCGCCGCTCTGGGCCGGCGTGGCGCTCTTCGCCGCGGGGCTGGTCGTGGCCGGGGCGGCGCCGACGATGGACGTGTTCGTCGTGGGCCGTTTCGTGCAGGGCTTCGGCGGGGGCGTCTTCCAGGTCGCGATGTACGTGCTGGTCTCGCGGGTCTACCCGGCCGAGACGCACCCCCGGGTGTTCTCGATCTTCGCGACGGCCTGGGTGGTTCCCTCCATGGTGGGGCCGGTGATCGCCGGCCTCGTGGTGGAGTACGCGGGCTGGCGCTGGGTCTTCATCGGCGTGACGGTGCTCCTCCTCCCCGCGGCGCTGCTGCTCTGGCGCGGGCTGGCCGCCGCGCCCATGTCGGACCGGCCGCAGACCGGCCCGCGCTCCTCGATCGCGCGACGGCTGGGCTGGGCGGTGCTCGTCGCGGTCGGCGCGGCACTGATGCAGTACGGGGGCGCGGCGCGCGGCGCCGGGTTCGTCCTGCTCGTCGTGGGGCTGGCCACTCTGGTCGCGGCGCTGCCCCGGCTGCTTCCCGAGGGAACCCTGCGCGCGGCCAGGGGCCTGCCCTCGGTGATCTCACTGCGCGGCATCGCGGCGGGCGCGGCCATCGGCGGGGAGGCGTTCCTGCCACTGATGCTCAACCAGGAGCGCGGCCTGTCGCTGACCATGGCCGGGCTCACCCTGACCGGTGGTGCGCTGAGCTGGTCGTTCGGCTCGTGGGTGGTGGGCCGCCGGAGTTTCGACCGGGTCCTGGTGCTGCGCTGTGGCTCGGCGCTGATCGCCGTGGGGCTCGCGCTGATGGGCCTGACCGTCTTCGCCGTCGTCCCGGTCGCCACCGCCTTCCTCGGGGAGATCGTCCTGGGGCTCGGCATGGGCATCGTGTACCCGACGCTGTCGGTGCTCGTCCTGGAGCTGTCACCCCCGGGGGAGGCGGGGGAGAACAGCGCGTCGCTGGGGGTCGCGGAGTCGGTGTACACGGTCGTCTCCGTCGCGGTCGCCGGTGCGCTCCTGGCGGCACTGGGCGCCTCGACCGTCGCCTACCTGCTCTGTTTCGGGCTGGCGGCGTTGATGGCGGCCACCGGGGTCCTGGTCGGCGCCCGGGTCGGAGCCGACGGCTCCGTCCGGGGCTGAGCTCCTCCTGGTGTGCCCCCTTGGCGACCTGAGTTCTGTCCGCACCGAAAGTGGCAGAAAAATCGTGAAAAACCGGACTTAATCCCACCCTTGCAGGCGGGAGGCATTCGCGGGCCGTCGTGGCACCATGGAAGAACGCCGTTCCCGGTGGTGTTGAGAGGAGTCCCGCCTTCGGGCGGGATTCGTGTTTTGGGAGCTTGAATTCTCCGGGTCCGGAGAGGTCAAGGGGGGATCATGCCGCGTGTCCGCGAGCTTGAGGTGTTCCGGTTGGTGCTGCCGTACGGCAGGCGGCCGGAGAGCATCCTCGTCCGGCTCACCGACTACGGGGGCATGACCGGGTGGGGCGAGGTCGTCGACGCCGACCCCAAGACCTGGGTCGCGCTGGAGGAGGGGCTCGCGCAGGCGCTGATCGGCGTCGACTGGGAGCACCCCGACGAGCTCGGCGCCGTCCCCGGCGGGTCCGCCGCCGACATGGCCTGCTGGGACCTGTGGGCGAGGATGCGCGGGGTGCCGCTGGCCCACGCGCTGGGCGGTACCCGTACCTCCCTCATGGCCACCGTCAGGATCGGCGCCGACCGCAATCTGGAGAGCCTGGTCGCCCGGGTGAACCGGCACGTCTGCGCCGGGTACGCCCACGTCACCCTGGACGTCCACCCCGGTTGGGACATCGAGCCGCTGCGCGCCGTCCGCCAGGCGTACCCCGTGCTGGGCATCAGTGTGGACGCCCGCGGCGCCTACCGCGACGTCGCCGCCCTTGAGGCGCTGGACGCCTACACGCTCTCCGCCATCGAACGCCCCTGCGCCGTTCTGGCCGACCACGCCGACCTGCAGCAGCGCGTCGCCGCTCCGGTCCTGCTCGAGGTCGCCTCGGCCGCGGAGCTGGGCGAGGCGATCGCCGCGGGGGCGGGCAGGGCGCTGCTGCTCCGCCCGTCGGCCCTGGGCTCCCTGCGCGAGGTACGGCGGGTGCACGACCGTGCGGTGCGCGCCGGATGGGAGATCGCCTGCGCCGGGGGCCGGGGCACCGGGCTGGCCCGCGCGGCCACCGTCGCCGCCGCCAGCCTGCCCGGCTGCACCCTGCCCTGCGATGTGGCCGAACCGCCGCGCAGCGCGCAGATCGTCGACCCGCCGGTCGGCGCCTCCGGCGGCGTGGTGGCCGTACCGCTCACCCAGCCGGGCCTGGGCCACCGCATCGACGAGGCCCGCGTCCGCCGCCTGGCCAAGGAGTCGTACTCGGCCTGACGCGCCCCCGGCCTGAAGGCCGGAACACCGGACCGCCTTCAGGTGGCGCGACGTTCCCGGCCGGCCCTGCTCAGCCGCAGCCTTCGGTGATGCCCTTGGGAGCGGTCGGGTCCGGCTTCGCCGTGCTGCTCGCCCTGGGAAGGGGCGTGCGTGAGGTCGTGGCCTGGGGGGTGGCCGTGGGGGCCGCGGTGGCGGTGAGGGGACGCCTGGTGACGGCCGAGGAGCGCAGGGCCTTCGCGGTGACCGTGCGGATCCTGCTCCAGTCGGGGTAGCCGGTGTTGATCAGCGGTGGGACGAACTGGACGCTGGTCACCTTCGCGTTCTTGACCTTCAGCGCCAGCGGCACCAGGTGCTCCAGCATCGGGCGCGGGATGTCGGTCCGCAGCAGTTCCTTGGTGGCCAGCGCGACCTGGTTGAACCGCGACAGCACGGTCGCCGGGTCCGCCTGGGAGAGCAGGGCGCCCAGCACGCACCGCTGGCGCCCCATCCGGGTGTAGTCGTCGCTGTTGGTGCGCGAGCGGGCGAACCACATCGCGTCGGCGCCGCGCAGCCTGCGGGTACCCGCCTTGACCAGGCCCTCGTCGTACTTGCCGAAGACCACGTCCTGGGGCACGGTCACCGTCACGCCGCCGATCGCGTCGATCAGCCGGGCGAAGCCCCACATGTTGGCCAGGGCATACCAGTCGATCTTCAGGCCCAGCGTGTAGCCGACCGTGTCGATGAGCGTCCTCGCTCCCTGCTTCTCGCGGCCCCCGAAGATCTCCGGGTGCGCGTCGGCGTACTCCCAGACGGCGAAGAGCAGGTCCTCGCGCGAGCCGTCCGGGTTGGCCGGGAGCCTGAATCCGTCGGGAAAGCGCCTCGCCATGGGGGAGCCGGGGACGAAGCGGACGTTCTCCAGGTTGCGCGGCAGGCTCAGCAGCACGGTGTTGCCGGTTTTGACATCTATGCTGGCCACGTTGATGCTGTCGGTCCGCACGCCCACCCGGTGGGTGTCGGCGTCCCCGCCGAGCAGCAGGATGTTCACCCGGTCGCGACCCGCCCACGGGTCGTTCTCTCCATCCCCGCCGCCGGTGGGGCGTGAGGTGGACGGGGCACTGAAGACGTCGTCCAGTGCCGACTGCGAGACCGCCGCGTACTGCCCGAGAAGGCCGAACGGTAACAGTACGGCCACCGCGAGCGTTCCCGCCAGGACCCCGGCGACCACCTGCCCGGCACCGGGCAGCGTGCCGGGGTTCATCACCACGAACGAGTGCACGACCAGGACGAACCAGGCGACGCCGAGCGCCAGGGAGGCCACCGTGACGCCGGTCAGCCAGGAGGAGGAGACCAACTGCCCGGCGAGGTCACCGAGGTCGGAGGTGAGCGCGACCCAGAGCAGGGACAGCAGCAGCGCCGCGTACGCGCACAGCAGCGCCAGCCCGGTCCTTCGCCATCCGGCGCGCAGATGCGCGGCGCCCGGGGCGATGGCGGCCAGCGCCGTCCAGCCGATGACCGCACCGACGCCGGGCGGCTTCGATCTGTCACGCAATTGCTCCCCGTTTCCTCGCGCCTGACTCGGGCTTGACCACCGCAGGGAGATGGTAGGGGGGCGAAACCAGGTCGCGGGCGACAAGTCGGTGAACAACTCGGGAAGCCGGCAAGGCTTTATCCTGTGATTTTGACTGGAATAAGATTCGGTCATGGCTTTCACCGAGATCGAGTACGGCGTGGCTGACGGCATCGCCACCATCACCCTCGACCGCCCGCACCGCCTCAACGCCTTCACCTACACGATGCGCCGCGAGCTGATCGACGCCTTCGACCTGGCCGACGCCGACGACGAGGCGCGCGTGGTGATCGTCACCGGCCGGGGCCGCGCCTTCTGCGCGGGCGCGGACCTCGGGGGTGGCGGTGACACCTTCAACCATGACAGGAGCGAGGAGATGTTCGGCGGTGAGGACACCGTCGACGGCTCGCCCCGCGACGGCGGCGGCACGGTCGCGCTCCGGATCGCCAGGTCGCTCAAGCCGGTCATCGCCGCGATCAACGGTCCCGCCGTGGGCGTCGGGGTGACGATGACGCTCCCGATGGACATCAGGATCGCCTCCGACACCGCCAGGTTCGGCTTCGTCTTCGCCCGGCGCGGCATCGTGACCGAGGCCGCCTCCAGCTGGTTCCTGCCCCGGCTCGTCGGCATCTCCCAGGCCATGGAGTGGGCCGCCACCGGCAGGGTCTTCCCCGCCGCCGAGGCGCTCCAGGGGCGTCTGGTCTCCAAGGTCGTCGCCCCGGACGAGCTGCTCCCCGCCGCCCACGCGCTGGCCCGCGAGATCGTCGGCAACACCTCCGCCGTCTCGGTCGCCGCGATCCGGCGGCTCATGTGGTCGGGCCTGTCGGCCGCCTCCCCCTGGGAGGCCCACCGGGCCGACTCGATTCTGATGCGCGACTTCGGCTCCGCGCCCGACAGCGCCGAGGGCGTCACGGCCTTCCTGGAGAAGCGGCCGGCGAAGTTCCCGATGAAGGTCTCCCGCGACCTCCCCGCCGCGGTCCCCTCCTGGCCGGACAACCCCTACGAACTTCCCTGACCTGCCGCCTCTCGCCGTCAGGCCGGGATGCGAGAGGCGGTGCGGGGAACGGGAACCCGTCGATCAGGACATCACCAGGGGAAGGCGAACAGACCGTAGTAGGCCGCGGCCACCAGGAGCAGGGCGGTGCCGCCGAGCACCCCGGCGATCGCGAAACTCTGTGGGCGGGAGGGCTCCCAGCCCTCCCGCAACCCCGCGACGACGGCCGCCACGCCCGTGACCTCCTGCAGCAGCATCAACAGCGCCAGGATCCTGATGACCAGCCATCCGGTGAGCACCGCGGGCCACGCCCCGGCCTGGTTGACCGAGAACAGCACGAGCAGCGTGATGAACGCCGCCACCGAGACCAGCAACCCGGCCCCGGTCCACGCCATCCGGCGGAACCGCCGCCGGATCGGCGGCCAGATCCGGGCGTTGGTCTCCGCGGCGGGTGACCGGCCGCGGAGCCGCACCACCATCTCGGCCACCGGGCCGACCACGTAGCCGACCGCGGCCAGGCAGAGCGTCAGCCCGATGACGGTCCCCCCGGCGTACCAGGGAGCCGCGGGAACGTCGCTGGCCTCCAGGCGCTGGATCGGCGTGGCACCGGCGATGCGCACCGCGGGTCTGGCCGTGCCGGGCAGGCCCAGGACCCAGTTGGCCAGCGTCTGCAGGTAGCCGGGCGCGAACGGGCCGCCGTGCACGCGCATGCCGTGGTCGGCGCGGTCGAGGTAGCGGATGGTGTAGTCGCCGTTACCGCCCTCGGCGAGCGCGCCGGTCAACGCCATGCTGCTCTCCACGAACGGGATCGAGGGATCGCGCGTGCCGTACAGGGCCAGGACCGGTTGCCGCATCCCGCGCAGCGCGGGCAGGCCGTCGTAGCGCAGGAAGTTCATGTCCACGGCGCCCATGGCGCGGGTGAGCAGCTCGCGTACCCCGCTGGGCGCGTACAGCCGTTCGAGCTGCTCGCCCAGTGCCCAGGTCACCTGCCGCATGGGGGAGACGTTGGGCGCCGACACCAGCACGGTGAACCCGACGGTGCTGCTCCTGGTGGCGGCGATGGGCACCACCCAGCTGCCCTCGCTCACCCCCCAGAGCCCCGCTCTGGCCGGGTCGACGTCGTCGCGGACGAGCAACTTCTCCAGAACGAGCAGGGCGTCGCGGGCGAGCAGGCCGAAGTCACGGTTGCGGAAGTCGTAGCCCACGGTCCGCTTGTCGTAGACGAGGGTGACGATCCCGGCCCTGGCCAGCCACTCGGCCTGGGTGGTGAACTCTCCCCTGACCCCGGCCCCGGCCCCCTGCACGAAGACCAGCGCGGGGTGGCGTCCGGGGGCGACCGGCGCGCGGATCGTCGCCTGGAGAGGAGTACCGTCCTCGGCCGTGACGGTGACGTCCTGCGTGGTGATCTGCCTGGTCGCGGCGACCGGCCTGACCTCGTCCGGCGGCTGGGAAGGAAGGGTCTGGAAGACCGGGTCGGCGCGGAGCGGGGTCGGGTCGAACGGCGGCGGCAGGGTGTAGCCCACCGTCGCGAGAACCACGAGGATCAGGCCGGAGGCGACGCTCAGAACGC
This sequence comes from Streptosporangium sp. NPDC049248, assembly GCF_040678965.1. Taxonomy (NCBI): domain Bacteria; kingdom Bacillati; phylum Actinomycetota; class Actinomycetes; order Streptosporangiales; family Streptosporangiaceae; genus Streptosporangium; species Streptosporangium sp. NPDC049248. The sequence goes on along the minus strand of NZ_JBFAQY010000002.1, from coordinate 515,161 downwards.
CACGGCCGGCCTGGTTGTCGATCCGATCCCCGATCGTCACTCGCCTCCGTGATCGTCGTTTCCCGGTATCGTTCCCTCTGATCTTCAAACGTACCCATGGACGAAAACCCTGAGCGGAGCGGGAGATCCGAGTGATGTGAGTGGCCACATTTGTCGCTGAGTCCTGTTAGCTTCGTGCGACATGCGGGTGCTGCACACATCGGACTGGCACCTGGGCCGCTCGTTCCACCGGGAGAGTCTCCTGGCCGCCCAGGGTGCCTTCGTCGACCACCTGATCGAGACCGTCAGATCGGAGCGGATCGACGTGGTCGCGGTCTCCGGTGACGTCTACGACCGGGCACTGCCCTCGGTCGACGCGGTCGAGTTGTGCAACCAGGCGCTGCGGCGGCTGGTCGACACCGGGACGCGCACCCTGCTGATCAGCGGTAACCACGACTCGGCGCGCCGTCTCGGCTTCGGCGCGCACCTCATCGACGCGGCAGGCGTCCACCTGCGCACCGACCCCGAGCGGGTCGGCGAGCCGGTCGTCGTCGACGACGTCGCCTTCTACGGCATCCCCTATCTGGAGCCCGAGCTGGTGCGCGCCCCTTGGGAGCTGCCCGAGCGCACCCACACCGCCGCGATCGGGCACGCCATGTCCCTGATCCGCGCCGACCTCGCCCGGCGCGGACCCCGGTCGGTGGTCCTCGCCCACGCGTTCGTGACCGGGGGGCGGGGTAGTGACAGCGAGCGCGACATCAGTGTGGGAGGCGTCGCGCACGTCCCGGTGTCCGCCTTCGAGGGTGTCGACTACGTGGCGCTCGGCCACCTGCACGGCCGCCAGCGGATGAGCGAGACCGTCCGCTACTCCGGTTCCCCGATCGCCTACTCCTTCTCCGAGGCCGGGCAGGTGAAGGGGTCCTGGCTGGTCGACATCGGCCCCGGCGGGTACGAGCGCGCGGAGTTCGCCGAGGCCCCGGTGCCCAGGCAGGTCGGCCGGCTCACCGGTCGCATCGACGACCTGCTGGCCGCACCCGAGCACGCCCGCTACGAGGACCACTGGCTCCAGGTGACGCTCGTCGACCGGATCCGGCCCAAGGGCGCGATGGAGCGGCTCAGGTCCCGCTTCCCGCACACGCTCGCCCTGTCCTTCGAACCCGAGGGCGGGGCCGGTGAGACCGTCACCCGGCCCAGGGTGGCGGGGCGTCCCGAGATCGAGGTCGCCCTCGACTTCGTCCGCGAGGTGCGCGGCGAGGCCGCCGACCCCGCCGAGACCGAACTGCTGCAGAGGGCCGTCGAGGCCTCCCGCGCGAAGGAGGCGATGGCGTAGATGCGCCCGCACCGTCTGTGGATCACCGCCTTCGGCTCCTTCCCCGGTGAGGAGCAGGTCGACTTCGACGCCCTCGCCGAGGCGGGGCTCTTCCTGATCCACGGCCCCACGGGGGCGGGCAAGACCACGGTGCTCGACGCGCTCTGCTACGCCCTGTACGGCAGGGTGCCGGGCAGGCGCGACAGCGCCAAGAGCCTGCGCTGTGACCACGCGCCCCCGGGGCGCGGGCCCAGCGTGGCGCTGGAGGTCACGATCAGGGGGCGCCGGCTGAAGATCACCCGGTCGCCCGGCTGGCAGCGCCCCAAGCTCAGGGGCACCGGCACGACCAGGGAGAACGAGAAGGCACTGCTCACCGAGCTCGCCCCCTCGGGGGAGTGGGTGGGGCTGACCAACCGGGTCGACGAGGCGGGGGAGTTCATCGGCACCCTGCTCGGTATGAACGCCGAGCAGTTCCTCCAGGTCGCGATGTTGCCCCAGGGGGATTTCGCGAAGTTCCTTCGTGCGGACGGGGAGGACCGGCGCAAGGTCCTGGAGCGCCTCTTCTCGGTGAAGGTCTACGCCACCGCCGAGTCCTGGCTCGCAGACCGGCGTACCGAGGCGTTCCGCGAGCAGCAGGCCCTCCGCAAGGAGGTCGACTTCGCGGTGAAACGCCTTGAGGAAGCCGCGGGGTCCGCGCTCTCGGCCGCGCTGACCGATGCCTCGTCGGATGCCGCGGCGGAGGTCCCGGCGGAGGTCCCGGTGGAGGTCTCGGTGGAGGACGACCCGCTGGGATGGGCCCACGCGGTCGAGGAACTCGCGGCACGGGAGGTCACCCGGCTGAGCGGTATGGGCCTCGGCAGCGAGGCCGCCGTACGGCAGGCGCGGGAGAGCCTGGAACGTGGCACCGCGCTGGCCGACCGGCGCCGCCGCCACGCCGAGGCGCTGACCAGGAGCCGGGCGCTGGAGGAGACCGCCGAGGAGCGGGCGGACCTGGAGACCCTCCTGGAGGAGGCGGCGGCCGCCGACCGGGTGCTGCCGCTGATCCAGGGCGCCGAACAGCGCGCCGAGGCCGCGGCCAAGGCCCGAAGCCTGGCCGCCGACGCCGTCGCCCGCGCACTCCCGCTCGTCGACGCCACCCGGGACGTCGTCCACGACCGTACGGGCACCGGCGAGACAGGTGATCGTCTCGACGTCGGCGCGCTCCGCGACGACGACGCCCGGGACCGGGCGGAGGCCGGCGCGGACCGCCGTCACGCCGTGCTAGGCCGCCTGGTCGAGCTGGAACGCGACCGCCGGAGCGAGATCACCCGCCTGGGCGAGCTGCGCACGGAGGAGTCACGCCTGGCGGAGATCGTCCGGGACCGGGACCGGGCCGCTCGCGAGATCATCGAGTTGGCCGCCGCGCAGGCCGTGGCCGACTCCCGACTGAAGGACATCCCCGAGCTCAGGCGGGAGGTGGAGGAGCGTCTCACCGCCGCCCGTCTGGACGCCGCCCGCATCCCCGCCGCCGAGTCGGCGGTCGAGGGCGCCGTCACCCGCCTCCGGGCGGCCGAGCGGCGCACCCGCCTCGCCACCGACCTGGCCGCGGCCCGTGCCGACCTCGCCGCTCTCCTGCCAGGGGTCCGCGACGCCTTCGCCGCTCACCCGCTTCCGGGCCAGGCCCATGACGTGCTCGGGACCCGTCGCGAGGGCACCGGCCTGTCCGCCGAGCCCGGTGAGATCCGCGAGGTCCTCGCCGCCCGGGAGAGAGAGTGCGGGCGACAGCTGGCCGGGCTGGAAGGGCTGCGGGTCGAGGAGGCCCGGCTGGCCGAACTCGACGGGCTGATCGCCGCACTCGGCGACGATCTCGCGGAGGCGGTCCGGCAGGAGGGCGAGGTCCGCGAGCTCTGGGAGGCGCTGCCCGCCGAGGCGGCGGAGGCGACCGCGCGGCTGAACGAGGTCAGGGCCGCCGGGGCGGGACTTCCGGCGGCGCGGGCGCGTGCCGAGGCCGCCACCGCGTTGCTCGCCGCGGTACGGCGCCGCGAGGCGCTCAGCGCCGAGCTGGAGGTCGCGCGCGCGGCCCAGGTGGAGACCACCGACCTCGCGCAGGCGCTCCGCGACCGCTACCAGGACATCCAGCGGTCCAGGATCGAGGGCATGGCCGCCGAGCTCGCCGCCAAGCTCGTCCCCGGCGCCCCCTGCGCGGTCTGCGGCTCGCCCGATCACCCCGCTCCCGCCGCCCCCGCCGACGAGGTGCGCACCGCCGAGGACGAGCGCGCGGCCCAGGGCGTCTACGAGGCGGCCCAGGAACGGCGCCGGGAGGCGGAGACCACGGTCACGGTGCTGCTCTCCCGTCTCGGCGAGGTCCGCGCCGTCGCGGGGGAGGAGACCGGGGAACGGGCTGAGGAGACCCTCGCCGAGGCCGAGCGGGAACTGGAGGCGCTGACCGCCACGGCGAGCGCCGAGGACGCCCTCGCCGCCGAGGTGGAGCGGATCGCCGCCGAACTGGACGACGCCAGAACCCGGATCGAGGAGATCACCAGGCGGCTCGCCGAAGGCCGTGCCCGCCTGGCGGGATGGCAGGCCGAGCGTGACCGCCTGACCGCCCGCCTGGACGGGGCCCGGGGCGACGACCACACGGTCCAGGCCCGCCGCGACCGCCTGGCGGCGGAGGCCGGGCGTCTCTCCACGGCCCTGGCCGCAGCCGTCCACGCGGTCGAGGTCACCGCGGCCCACCGGGAGGCGAGCGATCGGACCGACCTGGCCGTACCCGACGCCACCGGCGAGCTCGCCGAGGCGGAGGGAGTGCTGGCCAGGCTCCGGGCGTCGGCCGAGGCCGAGCCGGAGCTGGCCGCGGAGGCGGCCGGGATCGCCGCCGAGTCCGAGCGGCTCCGGGAACGCTCGCGCGAACTCGCCGTCGGCCTGGCGGCCCGCCGTACGGACGTCGAAAGGCTCGGCGCCGACGCCGAGCGGCTGGCCGGGCGCGTCGACGAGGCACGCGGCCAGGACCCGACGCTGACCGCCAGGCTGGACCGGCTGGCCGACGAGGCGGAACTGCTCAGGGAGGCCGTAGAGGCGGTCAGGGACGAACGGGTCAGCGCCGCCGAGCTGGTGACCGCCCGCGACCGGGCGCTGAGCGCCGTCGTCGAGGCGGGCTTCCTCGGGCTGGACGACGCCCGCGCGGCCGTACGCTCTCCCGCCGACCGGGAGGAGAAGGCCGCCCGCCTCCACGAGCTCGCCACGGAGAGCGCCGCGGTCGCCGCCATGCTCGCCGACCCCGAACTGGTCGCCGCCGCCGCCGAGCCGGAACCTGACCTGTCGAGCCTGCGCGAGGCGCGGGACGCGGCCGACGCCGCCCATGCCCGCCTGCTCTCCGAACGGAGCCAGGCCAAGGGCCGGCTGGCCCGGCTGGCCGCCCTCCGCACCGAGCTGGCCGCCTGCCTGGAACGCTGGCGGCCCGCCGACGAGCAGCACCGCCTGGCCGACCGGCTCGCAGCCCTGACCGGAGGGAACTCCGCCGACAACCGGTGGAGGATGCGGCTCTCCTCATACGTGCTCGGCGAGCGCCTCAGCCAGGTGGTCGCCTCGGCCAACGAGCGGCTCGACCACATGTCGGGCGGGCGCTACCTGCTGGAACACAACCGCGACCGCTCCGCCGGTGACCGGAGCAGGTCCGGCGGCGGGCTCGGCCTGCACATCCTGGACAGCTGGACCGGTGTCGGCCGCGACCCGGCGACCCTGTCGGGCGGCGAGAGCTTCATCACCTCCCTGGCCCTGGCCCTCGGCCTGGCCGACGTGGTCACCGCCGAGGCCGGGGGAGTCGACATCGGCACGCTCTTCGTCGACGAGGGCTTCGGCACCCTGGACGAGGACACCCTCGACGGGGTGCTCGACATCCTCGACGGCCTGCGCGACAACGGCCGCGCGGTCGGCATCGTCAGCCACGTCGCCGAGCTGCGCACCCGGGTCCCCGCCCAGCTGCACATCCGCAAGGAACGCCGAGGTTCGACGGTCCGTCAGTGACCCGCCCGGCGGCGGCATGACGACATGACGTTCTTCTGAGCGCCGCGCGACTCTGAGCGCGCGTGACGACACACTCGGCGGCGTGGCCCGCCGACGGCTCCAGCAAGGCACGAATCGGCGCGTGCCGAACACCGCCTGCCGGGACGGCGCGGCTCGCGGGGGCGTGACCCGATGGCGGCGGTGTCCGCGGGGCCGTGCCGGTGTGTCCTTTCCGTTCGGGGTGCCGCACCGGTGGTGGTGGATCGGATCTTTTAGGGACGGGTTAGAAGCATGTTACGGCTGCCCGGAATTTTAAATCAACCATTGACTCCCTGTTTGTCACTGCTTACTGTTCCTTCCACGTCGTTCGGTTCATCTGAACGCCGTATCGCTGACCGGAACGATGAGGGACTCGATGGGTGCCCACGGTCATATTCACGCCACCGAGAGAGAAAGGGCGACGATGCCGGATCCGGGACCGCTGTTCTCGCCCGTCAGCCTGGGGCCGGTGGCACTGCGCAACCGGGTGTTCGTGCCCGGCCACACCACCAATTTCGGCCTGGACAACCGCCCGACCGCCCGGCACACCGCCTACCACCTGGAACGTGCCAGAGGCGGGGTGGGGCTGATCATCACCGAGGCGGTGCGGGTCCACCCCACCAGCGCCGGCAGGCACATCAGCCTCGGCAGCTTCGACGACTCCTCCATCCCGGCCTACGCCGAGGTCGCGGAGGCCGTGCACGCCGAGGGAGCGCGGATCTTCGCCCAGATCATGCACGCGGGGCGGCAGGCCTCCGGTGAGGCGACCCGCACCGCGGCCTGGTCGGCGGCCGACGTGCCGTGGGCCGCCGGGGCGCACGTCCCGCACGCGATGGGACACGGTGACATCGCCACGGTCGTCGGCGCCTTCGGCGCGGCCGCCCGCCGCATGGCGCAGGCCGGGTACGACGGGGTGGAGGTCCACCTCGGCCATGGCCACCTGCTCCAGCAGTTCCTCTCGCCGGTCACCAACACCAGGACCGACGGCTACGGCGGCGACCTCGACGGGCGTCTCAGGCTCACCCGCGAGGTGCTCGCCTCGGTGACCCGGCAGGCGCCGGACCTGCCGGTGGGCCTGCGGATCAGCGCCGACGAGTTCCTGCCCGGCGGTCTGACGCCGCAGGACATGCTGGAGGTCGTCGGGCTGCTGCGCGATGAGTTCCCGCTCGTCTACGTGCACGTCAGCCACTCGGCCTACCACGGCAGCTACTCGCTGGCGACGCAGATGGCCGACATGAGCTTCGGCCACGCGCCGTTCCGGCACCACGCCGCACTGTTCAAGCGGAGCTTCCCCGGCCTGGCCGTGCTCGCGGTGTGCCGGCTCGACAGCCTTCCCGAGGCCGTCGAGCTGGTCACCTCCGGTGAGGCCGACCTGGTGGGGCTGGCGCGGCCGCACATCGCCGACCCCCACCTGGTCCGCAAGGCGATGGAGGGCCGCTCGCACGAGTCCCGCTCGTGCCTGGCCTGCAACCAGGGCTGCATCGGGCGGCTGGAGAGCAGCCTGCCGATCTCCTGCGTGGTCAACCCCGAGGTCGGCGCCGAGCGGGAGTGGCGGCGGACGTGGGCGGAGCCGCCGCTCGCCGGTACCCGTCCCCGCCGGGTCCTCGTCGTCGGCGGCGGTCCCGCGGGCATGGAGGCGGCGCTGTCGGCCCGGCGCGCCGGTCACGACGTGACGCTCGCCGAGGCCGGTCCCGAGCTGGGCGGCCAGGTGGCGATCGCCGCCCGGGTACCCGGCAGGGAGCGCCTCGCGCTGCTCACCGCGGAACTCAGCCGGGACGTCGCCGCCGAGCGGATCACGATCCTGCTGGGGCACCGCGTCGAGGCGGCGGACCTCCTCGTGGGAGGCCGCCACGAGGGCGTCGACGACGTCATCGTGGCGACGGGCTCGCGACCCCGGCGGCGGGAGCTGCCGGGCGGGCCCCCGGTGTTCGACCTGTGGCAGGCGGTCGCCTCCCTGGAGGACCCGGCCTCACCGCTGCGCGGCACCGTCGCCATCCGCGACGACGAGGGGGCCTGGCCCGCCGCGTCGATCGCCGAGCACCTGGCCGGGCTGGGAGCGAAGGTGCACCTGCTCTCCCCGACCGCCTCGCTCGCCGCCCGCATCACCACGTACTCCAGGCTCGCGCTCACCCACCGCTTCGGCGAGCTGGGGGTCAAGGTCCACCCGCTGCGCGTCCCGCAGGGCGTCGAGGGCGGCCTGCTCACCCTCCGCGACACCCTGTGCGGCGACGTGGAGACCATGTCGGGCGTGACCGCGATCGTCGACGCGGGCACCCCCACCGCCGTGGACGAGCTCTACCGCGAACTCGACGCCCTGCCCGAGGCCCCCCGCGTGCACGTCGTCGGCGACGCCAACGCGCCGCGGACCGCGCTGGAGGCGGTCTACGAGGGACGGCTCGCCGGCACCTTCCTGACCGATGCCGTCAGCGGCGCGACCGCGCTGGCCCGTGCGCGCTGAACCACGCCCCGACCACACCGCCACCGTTCCCCGTCGACCCCGACGCGGCGCCGTAGAAGGGCACCGCTCGCCCCCTAGAAGGAGAACCATGATCGATATCGAGGATCGCCTGACCTTCGACGAACGCTCCACCGTGGACTACATCCTGGCGATGCGCAAGAGGTGGGCCGACACGCTCTACCCCGCCCTCGCCGAGGAGTACCGCGCCGACGGCGCTCCCGCGCAGACCGTGGAGGAGGCCGGCGAGCGGTTCCGCAACCTGAACCTCTACTCGTGGTTCAGCCACCTTGAGCGGGTGCAGCAGAAGATGCTGTGGAAGACCGCCGGCGACGCCGTCATCAGCCGCCGTGACGACCTGATCGACCAGCTGGGCGAGGTGCGGGCGCCGAAGGGCAAGCTCGTCCTGAACTCCGAGGTGGAGCTGCCGGACTGGTACACCGACTTCGACATCCACATCCAGCCCGGCGGATTCTTCTCCGACGACCTGTCCGCGTACGTCTACGAGTTCGGCGCGCGGATCGTCATGCTGCGCGACAACGACGGCTACAAGTTCCACCAGTTGTTCACCCAGACCGCGCTGCCCGACCTGCCGGACGCGGCCCGCGTGGTCGACATCGGCTGCGGCTTCGGCAAGAGCACCCGCCCGCTCGCGAACCGCTACCCGAAGGCCGAGGTCATCGGCATCGACTTCGCCGCTCCCGGCCTGCGCCTGGCGCACGCCGAGGCCGAGGCCGAGGGCGTCGCGATCACCTACCTCCAGGGCGACGGCAGGACGACCGGCCTGCCGGACGGCTCCTGCGACGTGGTCACCGGCACGATGGTGCTGCACGAGATGCCGGCCCAGGCCGTGAAGGAGACCATCCAGGAGGCCGCCCGCCTGCTGCGGCCCGGTGGGGCGCTCCGCTTCCTGGAGTTCCAGCCGACCGGTGATCCGTTCAGGGACGCGACGATCTTCGAGCACGCCGAGCGCAACAACGAGCCCTTCTTCCATGACCTGTTCGCCTCCGACCTCCTGGAGTTCTGCCGCGAGGCCGGTCTGACCGACGCGTCCTGGTCCCCCTTCGACGAGCGCAACGAGGGCGTGCGTCCCGAGGGCTGGGGCGACCGGCGCGAATGGCACTTCCCGTGGGCGGCTCTCGCCGCGAACAAGCCGGAGAACTGATGAGCGACGAATTCGACTACTTCCGCGACCGCCACCTTGGCAAGCTGCTCGACCTGGTCCTGCAGCTCAGCACCGACCTGCACGTCGCCAACCAACGGGTGCACGGTCTGGAGGCGCTGCTGGTCCGCCACGGCGTCCTCGCCGAGGGGGAGCTTGACTCCCTGGTGCCGGACGAGGCGGAACGCCGGACCCTGGAGCGCCAGCGCGACGCGATGATGAACCGCCTGATCAGGATCATCGCGGAGAGCGGCCCCGCCGAGCACCCGCTGCGCGACCAGTGGGAAGCCGCCCTGGCGGCCAAGGCCGGCTGATGGCCGCCGGCACGGCGGCCAAGCTCGTCGACCACTACCTGCAACTGTGCGAGGACCGCGACCTCGAAGAGGCCGCCAGGCTCCTGGCACCGGGGGTGCGGCTCGTCTTCCCGGGGGACCTGGTCTTCACCTCACTGCCGGAGATGGCCGCCGGCGCCGGCGGCCGCTACCTGTGGGTGCGCAAGAACCGCGAACGGTACTTCGAGGGTGAAGGTGACGACGACACCGCCGTCGTCACCTCCCTGGGCACCCTGTACGGCGAGGACCTGGCCGGGACCCCCTTCTCGGACATCCGCTACGTGGACGTGTTCGTCATCCGTGACGGTCTCATCGCCGAGCAGCACGTCTACAACGACCTCAGCGAGGCCGGGTTCCCCCTCCCCGGCCTGACACCCCCCACCCCATCGGTTTGACAGAGGTGCCGTACGTGAAGAAATCCCTGCGACTGGGCGTTGGCGCCCTCACCGTCGCGACACTGACCATGCTGGCCGGCTGCGGTGGAGGCGACACCGCCGCCCCCGAGGGCACCGACGGTGCCCAGACCGCCCGAGGAAAGATCACCTTCGCCATCGCCTCGGCGGTCATCGGCCCCAAGGAGGAGGTCGCCGCCTACGCGGTGGCCAAGGACCAGGGCTTCTTCGACGAGCAGAACCTGGACGTCGAGACCATCAACGCCGACGGGTCCGTGGCCGCCATCCAGGCGGTCGCGTCCGGCAGCGCCGACATCACCGCCGCCGACGCGGGCTCGATCCTCGCCGCGGCGGAGAAGGGCGTGCCGGTCAAGGCGATCGGCGGCCTGGTGCAGAACTGGCCGTGGGTCATGGCGGTCAAGCCGGGCAGCGGCATCAAGAGCGGCGCCGACCTCAAGGGCAAGAAGATCGGCGTCATCAGCCTGGCGTCGGGCTCCAGCCCGTACGCGCGGGGCTATGTCCGCGAGGCCGGGCTGGACCCGGAGAAGGACGTCGAGCTGCTGCCCGTCGGTGTGGGCGCGCAGGCCGCCGGCGCGATCAGCAGTGGTCAGGTGGACGCGCTCGCGCTCTACACCCAGGCGTACGCCGCGATCGAGAACTCCGGCGTCACCTACGAATACCTCCCCAACCCGGACATGTTCCAGGGGATCCGCTCCATCACCTTCGCCGTGCGCAAGGACGCCTTCGACGAGAAGAAGGACCTGCTGACCCGCTTCCTGCGCGCCGGCTACCAGGGCATGCTCTTCTCCGCGGTCAACAACGAGGCCGCCACCCGCATCGGCTACACGGTCTTCCCGCAGATCCTGGCGGGCAAGTCCGCCGAGGACCGGATCGCCGACGACACCAAGGTCATGGCGGCGTGGCTGAAGAGCGCGACCCCCACCACCGGTGAGCCGGAGACCTTCGCCGACTGGGGCGCGATCAGCGACCAGGAGTGGACGAAGACCGCCGCCTATACCAAGGGCGCCGGGCAGATCACCAAGGACCCGGTGATCGCCGACGTCTGGGACGCGAGCCTGCTGCCCGCGGCCAACGAGTTCGACTCGGCCGCGGTGGTCTCCAAGGCCAAGGCCTACAGCCCGAAGTAACCCCGGCCGTACGCCCGAGGTGACCCGGAGCCGCACACGCCGAAGTGCGCGGCCCCGGGTGACCCGGGGCCGCACCGCCAGAAGTGGATCAGGGCCGGAGCGACCGGCGACCACGACCGACCAGCACCCGAGCATCGAAGAGGAGGGCCGATGGCCATCAGGACCCCCGGCCGCCGCCAGGCCACCGCCGCATCGGCACCGGTGGACGAAGACGCATGGATCGAGGTGGCCGGCCTGCAGAAGCTGTACCGGCCCCGCAGGTCGGAGCCCACCCACGCGCTTTCCGACATCGGCTTCACCGTCAGGCGGGGGGAGTTCATCTCCATCGTGGGACCCTCCGGATGCGGGAAGACCACCCTGCTGAAGATCCTTGCCGGACTGATCCCCAAGAGCGAGGGCGTCGTCCGCGTCGCGGGACGGGACGTGGCCAAGCCGCTTCCCGAGGTGGGCATGGTCTTCCAGGCCGCGACCCTGCTGCCCTGGCGCACCATCCTGGAGAACGTGATGGTCCCCGTCGAGGTGCAGAAGCTCGACGCGGCCGTCTACCGCGAGCAGGCCAGGAACCTGCTGAACATGGTCGGCCTGGACGGCTTCGGCGACAAGTACCCGCATGAGCTCAGCGGCGGCATGCAGCAGCGCGCCGGGATCTGCAGGGCTCTGGTGCACGACCCGTCCGTACTGCTCATGGACGAGCCCTTCGGTGCCCTGGACGCCATGACCAGGGAGTACATGAACGTCGAGCTGCTGCGTATCTGGAAGGAGAGCGGCAAGACCGTCGTCCTGGTCACCCACTCCATCCCCGAGGCGGTGTTCCTGTCCGACCGGGTCATCGTGCTCAGCTCCCGCCCCGGGCAGATCGCCGAGATCGTCCCGATCGAGCTGGAGCGTCCGCGCGATCTCAGCGTGATGTCCTCCGATCGCGCCGGGGTCTACGTGGCACGAATCCGCCAGCACTTCAACGCCGCCGGCGTCATCGACTGACGAGGTACACCACCATGACAACGACCAAGGCCACTGACAGCCGCCCCGCCCGTCCACCGGGCCCGGCACCGAAGAAGAGCCGCCTGAGCGGGTTCGATCTCCGCGAGCGCCCCGAGCTCATCATGGTCCCCGGGGTCTTCGTGATCGCGGTGCTCGCCTGGGAGTTCCTCGTCCAGCCCCTCGGCATCGACGAATACGTGCTGCCCCGGCCCTCGCAGATCGTCGCCTCGCTGACCACCCAGCTCGCCGACGGCCTTTTCTGGTCGCACCTGCTGGTCACGCTCCAGGAGTCCCTGCTCGGCTTCGTGATCGGCGTCGGCGCGGCGATGCTGCTGGGCACGCTGATCTCCCAGGTGCGGCTCGCCGAGCGCACGCTCATGCCGTACATCGTCGCCTTCCAGACGGTGCCGAAGGTCGCCCTGGCGCCGCTGTTCGTCGTCTGGTTCGGCTTCGGCATGACCAGCAAGGTCGTCATGGCGGCGGTCATCTCCTTCTTCCCGATGCTGGTCAACGTCATCGAGGGGCTGCGCTCGGCCGACGCCGACCGGATCCAGATGCTGACCGTGTTCGGCGCGGGCAGGTTCCAGGTCTTCCGCATGGTCCGGCTGCCGAGCGCGCTGCCCTTCATCTTCGCCGGGCTCGACATCGGGATCGTCTTCGCCATCCTCGGCGCGGTCGTCGGTGAGTTCATCGGCGCCAAGGAGGGCCTGGGCTACCTGCTCCTGCAGACCAACTACAACTTCGACATCTCCGGCATGTTCGCGGTCCTGGTGGTGCTCTCCGTGCTCGGCCTCATCGCGCACTCACTGATCCGTTTCGCCCAGCGGCGCTTCGCCTTCTGGGCCGAGGACAGCCGGGTGATCGGCGCATGAGCGATCCGAACCGCTTCGACGGCAGGGTGGCGCTGGTCACCGGCGCGGGCCGGGGCATCGGCGCGGAGATCGCCGCCACGCTCGCGGCCCGCGGCGCCCGGGTGGCCCAGGCCGACGTGACCTCCGGTGACGACTGGCAGGCGCCGCTGCCCGAGAGCGACGGGCACACCCGCCACCACGTCGACGTCCGCTCGGCGGACTCCTGCCGCGCGCTGGTCGCCGAGGTGCTCGCCGCGCACGGCCGCCTCGACCACCTGGTCAACAACGCGGGCATCGTACGGCGGGGGCCGGCGGCCACGATGAGCGAGGGTGACTTCACAGAAGTCCTCGACGTCAACCTCACCGGCACCTTCCGGATGTCCCAGGCCGCCTACCCGGCGCTGCGCGACACGGCCAAAACGGTCGGCGAGAGCGCCGCGAGCGTGGTGAACATCGGCTCGACCAACGGCCACATCGCGGTCCTGGACACCCTCGGCTACTGCGTCAGCAAGGCCGGGGTCATGCACATGGCCAGGGTGCTCGCCCTGGAGTGGGCCCCCGACGGTATCCGGGTCAACGCCGTCGGGCCCACGATCGTGCCCACCGACATGACGGCCGACGTTCGCGCCAACGAGGCGTACATGAAAGACAAGATGGCCACCATCCCCCTGGGCCGTATGGCAGGGGCCGGCGACGTCGCCAACGCGGTCGCCTTCCTGCTCAGCCCCGCCGCCGCCATGACCACCGGTCAGACGATCTACGTCGACGGCGGAGTCACCACCCAATGACGCGTGAGGAGTGCTCCATGCCCAAGCCCGATGTCGCCGCCGCACTGGCCGCCGTCGACGCACACCTCGACACCTTCGTCGAGGAACTGCAGCAGCTCTGCCGGATCCGCAGCCGCCGCCAGGAACCCGACCAGATGGTGGCCACCGCCGACTTCCTCGCCGCCTCGATCGGCCGCTGGGGCGGCAGCGCCGAGGTCATCCCCTGGGAACACTCCCACCCGTACGTGCTGGGCGAGATCGGCGGCGGCGAGCCCGCCCTGCTGCACTTCAACCACTACGACGTCGAAGTGGAGCCGACCGGAGACGAGGACCGGTGGATCAGCCCGCCGTACGCGGCGGAGATCCACGACGGGCGGCTGTACGCGCGAGGCGTCGCCGACGACAAGGGCGCCCTCATGTCGCGCGTCCACGCCGCGGCCGTGTGGCGGCTGTCCGGCCAGGAGGCGCCGGTCACCAGCCGTTACATCATGGAGGGCAAGCAGTGGCTGCACAGTCCCGGCCTCGGCTCGTTCGTCCGCGCGCACGCCGACCGGCTGGCGAGCGACGGCACCCTGTGGGAGAACTCCTGGATCGACGCCCAGGGCAGGCCGCTGCTCAAGCTCAGCGAGAAGGGTGTGCTCTACCTCAGGCTGACCGCCACCACGCTGACGCGTGAGCTGACCAGCCAGAACACCGCACTGCTCCCGTCGGCGACCACCCGCCTGGCCGCCGCGCTGGCGAGCCTGCAGCGTCCCGACGGCACCGTCACCGTGGCGGGCTTCGCCGACGACGCGCGGGTGCCCACCGACGAGGAGCGGGAGCTGCTGGGCCGGCTGCACTTCGACGGCGACTTCCTGCGAGCCAGGGCCGGAGTCGACTCCTTCATCGGCGGCCTCGACGACGCCCAGGCCGCGGTCGAGATCCGCACCCGCCCGACCCTGACGGTCGCCGGCATCGTCGGAGGCGACAACCGCGACGACATCACCCTCGGCATCCCGGCCACCGCCGCCGCCAAGGTGGAGATCCGCCTGGTCGCCGGGCAGGACCCCGATCGGGTGCTGCGGGCCGTCGGCAAGCACCTGGCCGACAACGGCTTCGGCGACGTCACGATCGAGGTCATGGCCACCAGCAGTCCGAGCGCCACCGACCACCGCGACCCGTTCGTGTCGCTGGTCGCCGACGCGGCCCGCCGTGCCTACGGCGCCGAGCCCGTCATCGAGCCGTACACGCAGTGGATCGGCAACCAGGGCGTCATGGGTGGGCGCCCGATCGTCGGCATCGGCGTCTCGCGCGCCGACTCCGGGGTCGACGGCCCCAACGAGAACATCCTTGTGGAGGACTACCGCATGGGTATCAAGCACGTCGTCGAGGTCATGGCCGCGATGGCGGTGAACCGGTGAGCGCCACCCACCTGCGCGGTGCCTCCGAGCGCGGTTACCTCGACCTGCCCTGGGGGCAGGTCCACTACCGGCGCGCGGGCGACCCCTCGGCGGTCCCGCTGCTCATCCTGCACCAGTCGCCGCTGTCGTCGGCGACCTACGAGCCCGCCCTCGCCGCCCTCGCCGCGCACGGCCTGTACGTCGTCGCGGTCGACACCCCCGGTTTCGGGATGTCGGACGCGCCCGGCGAGCAGTGGTCCATACCGGACTACGCGGCGGCGACGTGGCGGATCGCCGACGCGCTCGGCCTGGGGAAGGTGCACCTGCTCGGGCAGCACACCGGCGCCGTGGTCGCCGCCGAGGCGGCGCTCACCGCCCGCGACCGGGTGAACGGCCTGATCTTCCAGGGGCTGCCGCTGTACGACGACGCCGAGCGCGCGGAGAAGAAGGCCGGCTACGCGCCGGGCTACCGGGTCGCCCACGACGGCGGCCACCTGAAGACGATCTGGGACCGGGTCTACTGGCTCTACCCGCGGATCTCGGCGGAGTCGGCCAGCCGCCAGGTCGCCGAGTATCTCAGCGTGGGCCCCGACTACGCGGTCGCCTATCGGGCGGTCTTCGACCACCGTCTGGACACCGCCGCGCTCGCCGGCATCCCCATGCTGCTGCTGCACGGCGGCGACGACGTGGTGGCCAGGATGAACGACGTCGTCCAGGCGGCGCTGCCGGGCGTGCCGCTGGTCACCATCCCCGGCGGCACCGACTTCGTCGCCGAGGAGCAGCCGGAGATCTTCGCCAAGGCGGTGGCCGAGCACGTGCTGGCGCACCGGGCCGCCCGGCCGGAGGCGACGTTCAAGCCGATCTACACCGCGACCGTCGAGGTCCAGGGCGGTCGCGCGGGTAGTGCCCGCTCGCTCACCGGCTCACTGGACCTCGCCCTCACCAGGCCCGCCGACCGCACGTCCGGCGACACCGGCACCGACCCCGAGGAGCTCTTCGCCGCGGGATACGGGGCCTGCTTCGCCGGCGCCCTGGGGGTCGTGGCCCGGCGCGAGCGGATCGGTCTCGACCCGGTGAGCATCACCACGTCGGTGACCCTCGGCTCGGTGCCCGGTGGGAAGTACGCGATCACCGCCGCGCTCGGCATCTCCGCGCCGCACGTTCCGCAGGCGGACCTGGAGCGGATCGTCGGCATCGCCGACGGCCTGTGCCCCTACTCCAACGCGATCCGAGGTAACGCCGACGTCACGATTGAGGTCCTCGGTGGTTCTCCGGACAGCGCTGTCCTATGACATTCACATGATCTCTCCCCCTACCGCGTCGCCTGCCGCGCGCGCCCTGACCAACGAGGAAAGCATGACCGTCGATGACATCGGAGAGGAGCAGGAGCCGGAACCGGAGCGTTCCCGCTCCGGTATCGCGCGGGTTCTCGCCGTGATCGATGTCATCGGCAGGTCGCCTCAGGCCCAGGGCGTCTCCGTGATCGCGCGGCAGACCGGCCTGCCCAAGGCCGTGACACACCGCATACTGCGGGAGTTGGTGGCCGGCCAGTTCCTGAGCTTCGACGCGGACACGAAGCTCTACCGCCTCGGCCCCGGGGCGTTGAGCATCGGCCTGGCCGCGATGCGCGAACTCGACGTGCCCGCCGTCGCGCACCGGCACCTGGTGGCGCTGGCCGAGCGGGCGGGCGAGACGGCGACGCTCTCGCTCCGTCAGGGCTGGTCGCGGGTCTACGTCGACCAGGTCCTCTCCGACCAGGAGATCCGGATGTCGGTGGCGCTGGGCACCAGCCATCCCCTGCACGCGGGGTCCTCCTCCAAGGCGATCCTCGCGGCGCTGCCCGACGCGGAGGTGGACGACTACGTGGCCCACCACCGCCTCGACAGCGTCACCGACGCCACGATCACCTCGACGACCGCGCTGAGCGAGGAGATCGACCGGATCCGCACCCTCGGCTACGCGGTCAGCTTCGGCGAGCGGCAGTCGGGGGCGACGAGTGTGGCGGCGGCCTTCCGCGGCGCGACCGGGCAGGTCGTCGGATCGGTGTCACTGTGCGGGGCGCAGGACATGTTCGTCCGCGGCCACAGAGAGCTGCTGGGGGAGTGGGTGGCCGCCGCGGCCGCCGACATCTCGGCCGACCTCGGCTTCCGCGCAACAGGCCGGAACAGGGGGGAGACCGGGTGACACCCGTCCGGAAGAACATCGACGAAACCTTTTCCGACCTGGGGGTAAGCATGCACGACGGACCACTGGAGGGCCTGCGGGTCGTCGACGCCTCGACGATTCTGGCCGGACCGCTGTGCGCTCAGATCCTCGGCGACTTCGGTGCCGACGTGGTGAAGATCGAGCATCCGACGGCGGGCGACGGCATGCGCGGCCACGGCGAGTCCAAGGACGGTGTCTCGCTGTGGTGGAAGGAGATCTCCAGAAACAAGCAGACGATCGGGCTCAGCCTGTCCGCGCCCGAGGGGGCCGCGCTCTTCCTGCGGCTGATGGAACGCACCGACGTGCTCATCGAGAACTTCCGGCCGGGCACCCTGGAGCGCTGGGGGCTGGGCCCCGACAGGCTGCACGAGGTCAACCCCGGGCTGGTCGTCGTCAGGATCACCGGCTTCGGGCAGACGGGACCGTACGCGGGGCGGGCCGGGTTCGGCACGCTCGCCGAGGCGATGAGCGGCTTCGCCCACCTGACCGGCGAGGCCGAGGGACCGCCCACGCTGCCCGCCTTCGGGCTGGCCGACAGCATCTGCGGCATCGCGGCCTCGTCGGCGACGATGATGGCGCTGTGGGAGCGCGAGCGTGACCCGGAGAAGCGCGGTCAGGTCGTCGACATGAGCCTGCTGGAGCCCATCATGACGGCCGTCGGCCCCTCGCCGACCGTCTACCAGCAGCTCGGGACCATCGCGCACCGGCACGGCAACCGTTCCACCAACAACGCGCCGCGCAACACCTACCTCACCTCCGACAGCCACTGGGTGGCGGTCTCGACCAGTGCCCAGACGATCGCCGAGCGGGTGATGCGCCTGGTCGGGCACCCCGAGGTGATCGACGAGCCCTGGTTCGCCACCGGCGCGGGCCGGGTCCGGCACGTGGAGCTGCTGGACAGGCTGCTCGGCGACTGGGTCGCCGAGCGCACCCGGGAGGAGGTCGTCGCGGAGTTCACCGCGGCGGGCGCCGCGGTCGCCCCGGTCTACGACGCCCGGGACCTCGTGGAGGATCCCCACGTCCGCGAGACCGGGATGCTCACCTCCGTCGACGACGCCGACCTCGGCTCCGTGCTGATGCACAACGTGATGTGGCGGATGTCGCGGACACCGGGCCGGATCCGGTTCACCGGCCGCGACCTGGGAGCCGACACGGACCATGTGCTCGTCGAGGAACTGGGCTGCGACCCCGCGACCCTGAGCGACCTACGAGAACGAAAGATCATCGCCTGATCCGCGACGGCGCGGTGACGCGCCGATCGGGGGACAGACGGACATCGGGAGAGACGAGACGACGTGAGCACATCCACCACCCTGGCCACCCCACCGGGAGAGACGGTACGCGACCCCCTGCTGGAGGCGGTACGCGGCGGCGTGACCGTGTACGACCTGGGCCGCCCGTTCTACGCGGGCATGCCGCAGTCGCCCAACCACCCCGCGTACACCCACACGCTCCCGCGCCGCCACGGAGACAAGGTGCGCCCCGACGGTGGGTCGGCGGCCAACGACATGCTCGTCATGGGCACCCACGTGGGCACGCACATCGACGCGCTGGCCCATGTGTCCCAGGACGGCCTGCTGCACGGCGGCGCGGACGCGGCGGCGGCCTGTGTCGGGGGTCGCTACCCCGAGCACGGCATCCACACGGTCGCGCCGATGGTGTGCAGGGGCGTGCTGCTCGACCTGCCCGCCGCGCTGGGAGTGGCCTCCTGCGAGCCGGGCTACGAGATCACCCCGGCCGACCTCGACCGGGCCGTACGGGAGCAGGGCACCGAGGTCGAGGCCGGTGACGTCGTGCTGATCCGCAGCGGGTGGGGCGGTCGCTTCTCCGATCCCGACCGCACGGTCTACATCGGTTCCGAGTCCGGCGTCCCAGGGGTGGGGGAGGCGGGGGCGTACTGGCTGGCCGAGCGCGGGGTGCGCGCCGCCGGGGCCGACACCATCGCCTTCGAGTGCCTGGCCCCGGGCCAGGGGCACAGCGTGCTGCCCGCGCATCGGGTGTTGCTGGTGGAGTCCGGCGTCTACATCATCGAGACGATGAACCTGGAGGAGGCGGCCCTGCACGGCGTGCACGAGTTCACCTTCGTGCTGTCGCCGCTGGCGCTCTTCGGCGCCACCGGCTCGCCGGTGCGGCCGCTGGCGATCGTCGGCCGGAGCGCCGAGGCCGCCGGGGAGGCGGATCGCCGTGGCTGAGCCGACGCTCGGCCGTCAACTGGCCGACTTCGCCGTCGACACCTCCTACTCGACGCTGCCCGCCGACGTCGTCGACAGCGTCCGCAAGCGGGTGCTCGACGTGATCGGGCTGTGCGTGGCCGCGCACCGGCTGCCGACCAGCACCGCCATCGTGGAGTACGTCCGCGACCAGGGCGGGCGCCCCCAGGCCCACGTGGTGGGCGGCGGCTCCGCGGTACCCGCACCGCTGGCCGCCCTCGCCAACGGGGTGCTCGCCCACTCCCTCGACTACGACGACACCCACCTGCCCTCGGTACTGCACCCCAGCGCCTCGGTGGTCCCGGCCGCGCTGGCCGCCGCAGAACTGGCCGGGGCGTCCGGCCGCGAGACGATCCACGCCATCGCGGTCGGCCTGGAGGTGTGCGTACGGGTCGGTATGGCGGGCTACGACCGCGAGGCCGGCAACTCGACGTTCTTCGAGCACGGCCAGCACGCCACGTCCATCTGCGGGGCCCTGGGCGGCGCCGTCGCCGCGGCCGTGCTGTTCGGCCTGCCGCGCGAGGGCGTGCTCGACGCGCTCGGCGTCGCCGCCTCCACCGCCTCGGGCATCATCGAGGCCAACCGCACCGGCGGCACCGTCAAGCGGCTGCACTGCGGCTGGGCGGCGCAGTCGGCGGTGACCTCGGCCGAGCTGGTCAGGCGTGGCTTCACCGGGCCGCCGACCGTGCTTGAGGGCAGGTTCGGCTTCTTCCAGGCGTTCCTGCACGGGCGCTACGAGGCGTCGGAGATCACCTCCGGCCTCGGCACCGACTGGGCGGCCCCCGGGATCTTCTTCAAGCCCTACCCCGCCAACCACTTCGTGCACACCGCCGTGGACGCCGCGATCGGGCTGCGCGAGCAGGGGCTCGACCCCTCTCGGGTGGAGAGCCTGACGCTGGGCGTCCCCGCGCCCGTCATCCGGACGATCGGCGAGCCCATCGACGGCAAGCGCACTCCCGAGACCGGCTACCAGGCGCAGTTCAGCGGTCCGTACGCGGTCGCGGCCGGGCTGCTGGGCGGCGGCGGCCTCGGTGTGGGGCTCGCGGACTTCACCGACGAGCTGGCCCGAGACCCGCTCCGCAGGGACCTCATGGCCAAGGTCGAGGTGGTGGCGGACGAGCGCGCCACCGAGATCTTCCCCCACCAGTTCCCCGCGGTGCTGCGCGCCCGCGACGCCGACGGCCGGGAGTGGAGCCAGGAGGTGCTCACCAACAGGGGCGGCCCCCAGCGGCCGCTCTCGGCGGGCGAGCTGGCGGCGAAGTTCCGCGACAACGCCGAAGGGCGGCTGTCGGCCGCCGCCATGGACGCCGTGACCGACCGGGTGGCACGGCTCGACGAGTTGGACGACATCGGAGACCTGCTCCGCCTGGTGGCGGAGCCGCAGCACGCGACAGGAGACGGCCGTGACTGAGTATGACCTGCTGGTGAAGAACGTCCGCGTGGTCTCGCACGACCGCGACGAGCCCGTCGAGGCGGACATCGCCATCAAGGACGGGCGGATCGCCAGGGTGGAGCCCGGCCTGGACGCCTCGGCGGCCCGCGAGGTCGTCGACGGCGCCGGCAAGCTCGCCTTCCCCGGCGTGGTGGACGCCCACCAGCACTGGGGCATCTACAACCCGCTGGGCGAGGACGCCGTCTCGGAGAGCAGGGCGAGCGCCCAGGGCGGTGTCACCACCGCGCTGACCTACATGCGGACCGGCCAGTACTACCTCAACAAGGGCGGCGAGTACGCCGACTTCTTCCCCGAGGTGCTCGACGCCGCCGCCGACCGCGCCTACGTCGACTACGGCTTCCACCTCGCGCCGATGTCGCGCGGTCACATCGGGGAGATCCCCGACCTGATCGAGCGCTTCGGCGTCACCTCGTTCAAGGTCTTCATGTTCTACGGCAGCCACGGCCTGCACGGCCGCTCCGCCGACCAGAACTCCTTCCTGATGATCCCGCCAGGGGAGCGCTACGACTACGCGCACTTCGAGTTCGTGATGCGCGGCGTGCAGGCGGCCAGGGAGCGCTTCCCCGATCTCGCCGACGAGATCTCGCTGTCGCTGCACTGCGAGACCGCCGAGATCATGAGCGCGTACACCAAGATGGTGGAGGACGCCGGAGACCTGAGCGGCCTGGCCGCCTACCACGCCTCCCGGCCGCCGCACTCCGAGGGGCTGGCGGTCTCCATCGCCTCCTACCTGGCCCACGAGACCGGCCTGCCCACCATCAACCTGCTGCACCTGTCGTCCAGGAAGGCGGTGGACGCCGCGGTCCGGATGGCCGGCGCGTTCCCCCACATCGACTTCCGGCGCGAGGTGACCGTCGGCCACCTGCTGGCCGACATCACCACCGCGCACGGCCTCGGCGGCAAGGTCAACCCGCCGCTGCGGCCCCGCGAGGACGTCGAGGCGCTGTGGGAGTACGTGCTGGACGGCACCGTCGACTGGGTGGTCAGCGACCACGCCTGCTGCCGGGACGAGACGAAGTTCGGCGAGCCGCGTGACGACATCTTCGTCGCCAAGTCCGGCTTCGGCGGAGCCGAGTACCTGCTTTCAGGGATGATCACCGAGGGCCGTCGCCGCGGCCTGTCCTACGGGCGGATCGCGGCGCTCACCTCGCGGAACCCGGCGACCCGTTACGGCCTGCGCACCAAGGGCGCCATCGCGGTCGGCCTGGACGCCGACCTGTGCCTTGTCGACCCGGACCGGACCTGGACCGTCCGGGCCGCGGACTCGGAGTCGACCCAGGAGTACACCCCGTTCGAGGGCTTCGAGCTGACCGCCCGGGTCACCGACACCTTCGTCCGCGGCAACCGGGTCCTCGACGGCGGCAAGATCGTCGGTGACCCGGTGGGCCGCTACATCCACCGCCCCACCGGCATCGCCTGACCGGTTCCTGCACGCCGGGCCCCGCTCGAAGAGCGGGGCCCGGTCGCGTTCGTTCGTGGCCACGCCGCTTCGAACGCCCGGTGACCTCTCACAACCGGGAATGCGTCGAAAACGGCAGTGGTCCCGCGAGGCCGGCGAGGAGTTCCGGGAGTGCGGGTTCCGGACGGCACGACGGCGGTGAGGCGTTCGCGCCGGGCGTCCTCGCGGGAGGCCGGCGGTCAGGTCCTCAGAGCGCTCTCGTCATGAACGCGCTGTTCGGGTCGGGTGCGTAGTCCGCGAACGGGTCGCAGTACTCGAACCCGAACTTCTCATACAGCTTCCGAGCGGGCAGGAAGAACTCGGTCGCCCCGGTCTCGAGGCTCAGCCTGGTGAATCCCATGCGCCTGGCCTCGGTGACGATGTGCTCCAGGAGGAGGGAGGCGATTCCGCTCCGCTTGCGCGTCGGCCTGGTACGCATCGACTTGATCTCCGCGTGGCCCGCGTCCAGCCTCTTGATCGCGCCGCAGCCGACCAGGCTGTCACCGTCCATGACCGACCAGAACGTGATCTCGGGCCTGCGCAGGCTCTCCAGGTCGAGGGCGTGCTTGCTCTCCAGCGGAGTGATGGACCGCATCTCCTGGACGTGCTCGTCGAGGAATCCGGCGATCTCCGGACCGGAGAGGTCATCAACTACGATCTTCAATTCCGCGCCCATCCTCTCGTGGGAACAATCGATCTTCCCACCGAACACCGTGAAACCAGAAGGCGGGTGCCGCGGAGAACCGCAGCCGTCCTGAGGGCACGACCCACTCGCGCCGCTGGGCGGCGAGACCTCCTCGATCGCGCCGCGCGGCCCCTTGCCGCCCCGGTCGGGTGAGGGGTGAACGCAACCTGAGCTCCACGGGAAGTCCATCCCAAGTTATTGCAAGTTAGTTGCAAGTGATAGAAGTTCTCTTGTGACAAAACTTCTCCAGAAGTCCGCCACGTTGTGCGTCGTCCTCGCCCTGGCCGGTGCGGCCTGCTCCGCTCCCCAGGGGCCGGCCGACCCGCCGGATGACACGTTCGTCATCGGTCTGAGCTCGGAATTCGACAATTTGAGCCCGGTGCTCGGGTTCTCCCCTGACGGGGGCTCGTTGATCTTCGACGGGTTGATGAGCCGGGCACCCGACCTGACGATCAAGCCCGCGCTCGCCGCTGAGCCGCCCACCGTCTCCGAGGACGGGACGACCGTCACCTTCACCTTGAAAGAGGGGCTGAAGTTCCACGACGGCAAGCCGCTGACCAGCAAGGACGTGGAGTACACCTACGAGGCGCTGCTCGATCCCGGCAACAACTCCACGATCAGGAGCGACTATTCGGCGATCAAGGACGTGGCGGCTCCCGACGCGCGGACCGTGGTGTTCGGCCTCCGCTACCCCTATGCGCCGTTCGTGCAGCGCACCACGCTCGGCATCGTGCCGGCGGGCACGATGGAGAAGACCAGGCCGGTCGGCAGCGGCCCCTACCGGTTCGTCTCCTGGACGCCCGGAGACAAGATCGTGCTGGAGGCGAACAAGGAGTACTGGGGTGCCGCTCCGGCGATCTCCAGGCTGGTGCTCGCCTTCGCACCCGACGACAACGTGCGCGCGACCCGGGTCCGGGCGGGCGAGTTCGACGCCACCGTGCTGCCGCCGAAGGCCGCCGCCGGGCTGCGCGGCAGGCAGGACATGACCGTGTACGACGTGCCGAGCGCCGACTATCGCGCGATCGTGTTCCCGATGACCCGGCCGGTGACCGGCGACCTGGCCGTACGCAGGGCGTTCGGCCTGGCCCTCGACCGGCAGGCGATGGTCGACACGATCCTGGCCGGCGCGGGCGTCCCCGCCTACGGGCCGATCTCGCCCGACACCGGATGGCACAACCCCGAGGTGACCGGCGGCACCGACCCCGAAGCCGCCGGCAGGCTGCTCGACGAGGCGGGCTGGACCATGGGCAGGGACGGCATCAGGGAGAAGGACGGCAAGGACGCCGAGTTCACCCTGATGTATCCGGCGGGCGACTCGCTGCGCAAGGAACTCGCGCTGGCCGCCGCCTCCGACGCCAAGAGGATCGGCCTGCGGGTCGAGCCGATCGGCCTGGACTGGGACGCGATCGAGGCGCGACTGGACAGGGACGCGGCGGTCATGGGGTTCGGCAGCCCGTACGACCCCGACTACGTCAACTACGAGCTGTTCCACTCCGACTTCAAGGGCCAGGGCTTCTTCAACCCGGGCCGCTACGACAACCCCGAGGCCGACAGGCTGCTGGAGCAGGGCAGGGCCGCGGGCGAGCAGGCGGAACGCGAGCGGATCTACGCCGACTTCCAGAAGGTCGTCAGGGACGACGAGGTCTATTCGTACCTGGTCTTCCTCAAGCACGTGTACGTGATCCGCGGCAGGTACGAAGGGATCGTGCCGGGCGTGGACGGCCACGAGCACGCCACCGGCGGCCTGTTCGCCGGCATCCACACCTGGAAGCCGGTCGCGTGAGAGCGATACTCAGGATGGTCGCCTGGCGGACGGCCTTCGCGGTGCCGCTGCTGGTGGCCGTCACGATCGGCATGTTCGCGCTGGCCCAGGCGTCCCCCTTCGACCCGGTCAGGCAGTACCTCGGCGAACGCGCGCTGGTCACCTCTCCGGAGGTGATCGAGTCGATCAGGCGGAACTGGGGCCTGGACCGGCCGTTCCTCGAGCAGTACGCCACCTGGTTCGGCAATCTGGTCAGCGGCGAGCTGGGCGAGTCGCGCTCCTTCCACCGGCCGGTCAGCGAGATCATCGGGGAGCGGCTGGGCTGGACCCTGCTGGCCACCGGCTCGGCGCTGGTGCTGATGTTCGCCGGCAGCCTGGTGGCCGGCACCCTCGCCGCCTGGCGGCGTGGCTCCTGGATGGACCGGGTGATCACCGGCGGCGCGTTCGCCAACGAGGCCGCCCCGGTGTTCTGGCTGGGGCTGCTGGCCATCTGGGTCTTCGCGGTCCAGCTGGACTGGCTGCCGGCGGGGGGCCTGACCGACGCGGCGTCGACCACGACCAGCCCCGCTGACGTGGCCGCGCACCTGGTCCTGCCGGTCACGGTGCTGGCGATCTCCCAGTCCTCGTGGCTGGTGCTCTACGTGCGGGAGTCGGTCATCGGGGTGCTGCGGGAGGACTTCGTGATCGGCGCGCGTGCCCGTGGCCTGCGTGAGCGAACCGTGATCCTGCGGCATGCGCTGAGGTCGGCGCTGCTGCCCTTTCTCACCCTGCTCGGGACCCGGATGCCGGAGCTGGTCACCGGCGCGATCCTGGTCGAAACGATCTTCTCTTGGCCCGGCGTCGCCGCGGCCTCGGTACAGTCGGCGCTGGCCATGGACTTCCCGCTGCTGGCGGCGCTCACGCTGCTGGGTACGGCGGCGGTACTGGTCGGCAATCTGCTCGCCGACATCGCCTACACCGTGGCCGATCCGCGGGTGCGCACGCTGGGGGTGGGCTGAATGCCGGTGAGATTCGCGATCGGCACCCTGGTGCTGCTGGCGCTCGCCGTACTCCTGGTGCCGCCCGTCGTGCAACTCGACCAGAGCCTGGTGGACCTGCGCGCGGCCGGGCAGCCCCCCTCGCTCTCGCACCCCCTCGGCACCGACGAGGTCGGGCGGGACGTGCTGATCCGGTCGATCTACGGCCTGCGGGTCTCCTTCCTCGTGGGCCTGGTGGCCGCGCTGGTCAGCATGGTGATCGGCGGACTCGTGGGCCTGGCGGCGGGCACTCTGGGAGGACTGCCCGACCGTCTTCTCATGCGGGTGGTGGACGGCTTCAACGCCCTGCCGCACCTGCTGTTCGGCATCTTCATCGTCGCGCTGTTCGCGCCGAGCGCCGCCGCCGTGGTGGTCTCCGTGGGTGTGACGCACTGGACCACGGCGGCGCGGATCGTGCGCTCCGAGGTGCTCTCGCTGCGCTCGCGCCCGTTCGTGGAGGCGGCGATCTCCGGAGGCTCGACCAGGACGCGGGTGGTCCGCCGCCATCTCCTGCCGCACCTTCTCCCTCACCTGATGCTGGCGACGGTGCTGATGATGCCCCACGCGATCTGGCACGAGACCGCGCTGAGCTTCCTCGGCCTGGGACTCCCACCGCACCTGGCCTCACTCGGCAACATGATCAACGATGGGCAGCGCTCGCTGCTCACCGGCGACTGGTGGTCGAGCCTGATGCCCGGCCTGTTCATCCTGGCGCCCACGCTGGCGGTGTCGGTGCTGGCCCAGCACTGGCGCGACCGCCACAACCCCCGCTGGAGATCGGAGCTGGAACTGTGACCGGCAGGAGACGGCTACGGGTGCAGGGGCTGAGCGTCAGCTTCCGCATCCCGGGCGCGCGGGTGCAGGCGGTCAGCGAGGCGACCTTCGAGGTGCGACCCGGTAGCTGCCTGGCCCTGGTGGGCGAGTCCGGATGCGGCAAGTCGGTGCTCGCGCACGCGCTGCTCGGCCTGCTGCCGGACAACGCGACCGTCTCCGGCCAGGCATGGCTGGAGTGCGGCGAGAAGCCGGTGGAACTGCTCGGCGCCTCGCAGACCGTACTGGCCAGACGGGTGCGCGGGCGCGAGATCGGGCTCATCCCGCAGAGCCCGGCCACCCACCTCACGCCCGTGCGCACGGCACGGGCGCAACTCCAGGAGGCCGTACGCGAACTCGGCTCGCGTGCCACGGCCGATGACCTGGCGGCGCGGTACGGCCTGCGCCCGCGGGAGCTGGACCGCTACCCGCACGAGCTGTCGGGCGGCATGGCCCAGCGCGTGGCGAACGCGATCGCGCTGGCAGGCGACCCGTGGCTGGTGCTGGCCGACGAGCCGACCAGCGGGCTGGACCGGCCGCTGGTGGACCGGGCGATGGGAACGCTGCGCGAGCTGTGCGACGAGGGACGTGCCGTACTGCTGATCACGCACGACCTGCGCGCCGCCGAACGGGTCGCCGACGACCTCGCGGTGATGTACGCCAGCCGCCTGGTCGAGGTGGGGCCGGTGGCCGAGGTGCTCGGGCGCCCCCGTCATCCGTACACGGCGGGGCTGGTGGCGGCCCAGCCGGATCGGGCGTTCGTCCCCATCCCCGGCCTGCCGCCCGAGCTGACCCGGCTGCCCGAAGGGTGTGCGTTCCGGTCGCGCTGCGGCCACGAGACCGGGCGGTGCGCCGTGCCGCCGCCGATGGACGGCGGCGTGGCCTGCCATCACGCCCTGGAGGACAGGCATGCTTGAGGCGTCCGGAATCACCGTCAGGTACGGCGGGCACACCGCGCTGGACGAGACGTCCCTGACGATCACGCCGGGTAAGGTGACCGGCCTGGCCGGGCCGAGCGGCTGCGGGAAGTCGACGCTGGCCAGGGTCATGGCGCTGATGCTGCGTCCGGTGTCGGGCACGCTCACCGTGGACGGCGCGGTCGTGACGCGCTGGCGGCAGCGCGCGGCCCGCGACCTGCGCACCCGGGTGGCCCTGATCTACCAGCAACCCAGGCTCTCGGTGGATCCGCGCCTCAAACTCGCCGAGGTGATCGGCGAGCCGCTGGCCGCGAACGGCCGGCCGGACGAAGGGCGCGTCACCGAACTGGCCCGGGAGACAGGGCTGACCGGCGAACTGCTCACCCGGTGGCCGCACGAGGTCTCCGACGGGCAGTTGCAGCGGGCCTGCGTGGCCAGGGCACTGACCCTGGAACCCCGCTACCTGCTCTGCGACGAGATGACCACCATGCTGGACGCCTCCACGCAGGCGCACCTGGTCGGGGTGGTGAACGCCTACCGGGAGCGTACCGGGGCGGGAGTGCTGGCGATCAGTCACGACCCGGTCCTGCTGGATCGCTGGGCCGACGAGGTCGTCGGTCTCGCCGGACCCGGAGAGCCGTCTCCGTGACGAACACGATCTTGTACGTGGATCGCACCGGCATCCCGGCATCGCAGGAGCGAAACGGGGTGGGAACGGCCCCGTGACCCCCGGCTGTCCGGCCGCCTCGCCGGTGCCGATACTGGAACGATGCTGAGCAGCCAACGCCTGCGGGTGCTTCTGGAGATCTTCAGGACGGGAAGCATCGCGGGAGCCGCCCGAACCCTGCGGCTCTCGCCCTCCGCCGTGTCCCACCAGCTCTCCAAGCTGGAGGAGGAGGCCGGCATGGGCCTGGTCGAGCGGGGCGCGCAGAGCCTGCGGCTGACCGCGGCCGGGCGGCGGCTCGCGACCCGGGCGCAGGAGGTGCTCGACATCATCGAGGCGGCGGAGAAGGATCTGCTGGCGCAGGCCAGGGCCGACGCCGGGCAACTGCGGATCGGTTTCTTCGCCTCCGCGGGATACCGGCTGCTGCCGCTGGCACTGTCGACCTTCACCGCCCGCCACCCCGCCGTGGAACTCGACCTGGTGCTCGGCCAGCCGCACGAGCTCCTGCCCGACCTGGAGCGCGGCGCGCTGGACGTCCTGGTCGTCTTCGAGCACGCGCTCGATCCCTGGAAGCCGCCGGAGGGGGTCGAGGTCATCCACCTGTTCGACGAGCCGCAGCTTCTGGTCGTGCCGCCGGGCCATCCGGCGGGGCAGCGGCAGCGGGTACGGCTCGCCGACCTGGCCGGCGAGCCGTGGATCACCACGTACGGCACCGACACCCCGGTCTCGGTGCTGGAGCGTGCCAGCGCGCTGGAGGGGTTCAACCCGATGATCCGCTGTCGCAGCGACCACTACGAGGTCACCCTCGGACTGGTCAGGGCCGGGCTGGGGGTGGCGCTGGTGCCCAGCCTCGGCGCGCAGGGGGCCTCGGGCATCCAGGTGTGCAGGTTGGACGGGCCCCGCCTCTATCGCAGGATCGGCGCCGCCACCCGTCCGACCAACCCCAATCCGGCGCTGCGCTCCTTCATCGACTACCTGCGCGACGCCTCGGCCCAGATCCGCAACGCCCTGCGCTGACTCCTCGACGACCCGGCCGGACCCGGGATAGGACCCGCGGCGCCGAGCACGGCGGAGCTCCCGCGAGTCGCCGAAGCCGTCGAGTGGAGCGGCACCGGCTTCCAGCGGCGCCGCGGGCACCCGCGCGGGCGGAGCCGTCGTCGTCGAGGTGCCGGGGGACACGCCGGCATGGCCGGGGCCGGCCGGCGTGTCCCGGGTCAGCGGTCGAGAGGCAGGCCGGCCAGGCGGCCGATGGCCAGGCCGGCCTGGCGGGCACGCCCCACCAGGGTGTGCTCGCCGCCGGCGGGACCGTTGGCCAGCACGGCGTAGCCGATCCGGCCTCCGGCGCCGATCATCACCCCCACGTCGGCCCGCACGCCGACGTCGGTGCCGGTCTTGTTCGCCACCCAGACCGTCCCGGCGGGAACGGAGCCGGGGATCTCCCGCGCCTCCGGCTCGCTCGGCAGCAGGGCGGGAACCAGGCTCCGGTCGGTGTTGCAGGCCATCCAACCAAGCAGGAGCCGGGTCCACTCCCGCCGGCCGTCGAGCCCGGCCGCGAACCGGGCGAGCTCGCCCGCCGTACCGACGGCGAAGGTCGGCGGGTGCGAGGGCAGGCGCGGCTCGCGGATCCGGTCGAGGATCCGGGTCCGCGCGAAGCCGAGCGCGGCGGCGCCCTCGGCGACCCGGTCCAGGCCGAGCCGGCGCAGCAGCGCGTTGGTCGCGGTGTTGTCGCTCACCGACGCGGTGAGCACGGCGAGATCCCCGATCGCCCAGCGGCGGCCGGACAGGACGCCGAGGAGACCGGAACCCCCGCAGCGGTCGTCCTCCCGCAGCTCCACGATCTCGGCGGGGTCGAGCTCCCCCTCGGCGATCCCCCGTGCCACCACGGCGAGCAACAGCAGCTTGCCGGCACTGGCGAGGGTCAGCTCGACGTCCTCGTTGACGGAGATCAGCCCCGGCACCGACACGGCCACCCTGATGATCGCCGCGGTGGCGTCGCTCCCATCCCGCGGGCCGAACCCTGTCATCGCCTCATCCTTCCGTGGTCACCGTGGTCACCGTCACCGTCGATACCGTCGATCACGTGGCCAGCACCGTCCCCGGCCGGGCGCCGGTCCCGGCGCCGTCGCGGACCACGCTCTCACCGGCGACGATCACCAGGTGGACTCCGGTCGGCGGGACCAGCGGCGCGGCGAAGGTGGCGCCGTCGGCGATCGAGCCGGGATCGAAGACGACCAGGTCGGCGTGGGCGCCGTCACTGATCACGCCGCGCCCCGTCAGCCCGAACCTGGCCGCGGCCATGCCGGTCATCTTGTGCACCGCCGTCTCCAGGCCGAGCAGTCTCAGCTCCCGGGTGTAGTGCCCGAGCACCCGGGGGAACGTCCCCGCCCAGCGCGGGTGGGGGCGGCCGCCGGGCTTGGGCACGCCGTCGGAGCCGATCATCGAGTACGGCGCGGCCAGCACCCGCCGTACATCGTCCTCGACCATGGAGTGGCTGATGATCGTGACCTCGCCCCGCTCGGCGACGAGCAGGGCGGCGGCCACGTCGAGGGGGTCCTGGCCGCGGGCGGCGGCCAGCTCGGCGATCGTGTGCCCCTCCGTCTCGGGGTGGCGTGGCGCGCAGGCGATCGAGATGCGGTCCCAGCCGCCGTTGCCGACGGTGTTCTCCCAGCCGGGGACGCCCTCGGCGATGGCCCGGCGCATCCGGTCGCGCTGGCCCGCGTCGGTCAGCCGCGCCATCAGCGCGGACAGCCCACCGTCCGAGGCCCAGGGCGGGAGCATCGCGCCCAGCGCCGTGCTTCCCGCGGTGTAGGGATAGACGTCGCAGGTCACGTCCATGCCCTCGGCCCGCAGCCCGGCGATTCTGGGCAGGGTGCGCTCGGTGCGTCCCCAGGCGTACTTGCCCGCCGTCTTGTGGTGGGAGATGTGCAGCGGGGCGCCGCTCCTGCGCGCGATCTCGACGGCCTCCTCCAGCGCCTCCTCCACGCGTGACATCTCATCGCGCAGATGGGTGACGTACGGCTTGCCGTGCCCGGCCGCGACGGCGGCCAGCGCGACGACCTCGTCGGTGCTCGCGTAGGTGCCGGGGGTGTAGATGAGCCCGCTGGAGAGCCCGGCCGCGCCCGCCGAGAGCGCCCGGTCGAGCAGCGCGCACATGGTATCCAGCTCGCCGGGGGTGGCGGCCCGATCGACGGGACCGATCACTCCGGCGCGGAGCGTGCCGTGCCCGACGAGGGAGGTGAGATGGTTGGCGCGGGGTACGGCCGCGTGCGCGGCGGCGAACTCGGCGAAGCCCTCGTACATCCCGACGTCGCCGCCGAAGTAGACCCGGCTCTCCGCGCGCATCGCGGCCAGCCGTTCCGGCAGGGCGGGAAAGAGGCTGGAGCCGCAGTTGCCGCAGATCTCCGTGGTGACCCCCTGCAGGACGGCGGCCCAGGCCAGGTCGCCGCCCGGTTCCCCGTCGATCAGGGTGACGCCGTCGGAGTGGGTGTGCACGTCGATGAAGCCGGGGGCGACGACGAGGCCGGTCACGTCCTCGGTGTGGCGGGAGCCGGCCGGGGTTCCCGGGGGCAGCAACGTGAGGCGACCGGCGAGGACGCCGACGTCGGCGGGGCGGGCGGCATCGGGCGCCGCCGTACCGTCGACCACCAGGCCGCCCCGGAGCAGCAGGTCGAAGTGGGTCACAGGACCTGCCCGAGGAAGGCGCGGAAGCGTTCGTGGCGCGGGTTGGCGAGCACGTCGCGGGGGTGGCCCTGCTCGACGATCACCCCGCCGTCGATGAAGACCAGGCTGTCGCCGACCTCGCGGGCGAAGTTCATCTCGTGGGTCACGACCATCATCGTCATCCCGCTGGCGGCCAGATCCCGCATGACCGCGAGCACCTCCTGGACCAGCTCGGGGTCGAGCGCGCTGGTCGGCTCGTCGAAGAGTATGAGCTTGGGGTCCATGGCCAGGCTGCGGGCGATCGCCACGCGCTGCTGCTGGCCGCCGGAGAGCTGGGCGGGGTAGTGGTCCGCGCGGTCCGCCAGGCCGACCCGTTCCAGCAGTTGCACTGCCCTGCTCCTGGCGTCCTTCTTGGAGACGCCCTTGACGACCACCGGGCCCTCCATGACGTTCTCCAGCGCCGTGCGGTGCGGGAAGAGGTGGAAGCGCTGGAACACCATGCCGATGTCCTGCCGCTGGCGGCAGAGCCCGGCGGGGCTCAGGTGGTGGAGCCGGTCGCCCTGTTCGGCGTAGCCGATCAGGTCGCCGTCCACCCGGATGCGGCCGGAGTCGATGGTCTCCAGCCGGTTGACGCAGCGCAGCAGTGTCGACTTGCCGGACCCGGACGGGCCGACGACGCAGACCACGCCGCCTACCGGCACGTCCAGGCTGATGCCCTTGAGCACCTCGACGGAGCCGAAGCACTTGCGCACCGAGCGGATGCTCACCATGGGCTCGGCCATCAGACGTTCCCCCTGCTGAACGGCCGCAGGTTGCGGCGGACCCTGACCTGCAGGGCGTGGTGGCCGCGCTCGAACCGCTTCTCGATGAAGTGCTGGCCGACGCTGGCGATGGTGGTGAGCACGATGTACCAGATGGAGGCCACGATGAGCAGCGCGATCACCTCGAAGTTGCCGAGGTAGATGCGCTGGGAGACGGTCAGCAGCTCGGCCCCGGCGATGACCGAGACCATCGAGGTGGTCTTGAGCATCGAGATGAACTGGTTGCCGGTGGGCGGGATGATCACCCGCATCGCCTGGGGGAGCACCACCCGGCGAAGCACCTGCCGGTGCGACATGCCGAGCGCCTCGGCCGCCTCACGCTGGCCGGGGTCCACCGAGCGGATGCCCGCCCGGACGATCTCGGCCATGTAGGCGCCCTCGTTGATCGCCAGACCGAGCAGGGCCGCGGTGAAGGGCGTGATCAGCTCGTTGGCCTGCCACTCGATCAGCTTGGGGCCGTCGAACGGCAGGCCGATGCCGAAGGTGGGGAAGACCAGCCCGATGTTGAACCAGAAGATGAGCTGTACCAGCAGCGGGGTGCCGCGGAAGAACCAGGTGTAGAGCCCGGAGGCGCCCCGCAGCACGGGGCTGCCGGACAGCTGCATCACCGCGGCGAGGACGCCCAGCGCCAGGCCGATCACCATCGACAGCACGGTGAGCTGGATCGTGACCCACAGGCCGCCGAGGACCCTGCCGTCCATCAGGTACGCGGCGATGACGTCCCAGTGCAGGTTCTCGTTGACGATGATCGTGTAGGCCAGCCAGACCAGGACGAGTCCGGCGGCCGCCGCCGTGATCCACCGGCCGGGCCGGGGCGGGCGGAGCGCGTCGATCGGCAGGTGCGGATTCTCGGTGTCCGCGGCCGTTCTGGTCATTTCCATGGCTTGGTGTTGACCGTCACCTCGGACACCGCGTTGCTCGCGACGCCGTACTTCTCCAGGATCGCCTGGTAACCGCCGTCGGCGCTCAGTTCCTGCATGGCCTTGGCCACGGCGTCGCGCAGCGCGGTGTTGCGCTTGTCGATCGCGATGCCCCAGGGGCCGGCGTCGTACTGCTCGGGCAGCACTTCGTACTTGCCGGTCTCCTTGGCGTACATCGCCGCGACGGGCGAGTCCACGATGGTGGCGACCGCGCGGCCGGAGTCGATGCTCAGCAGGCCGGTCGGCGCGTCCTCACTCTGCATGATCTGCATCTTCTTGGCGCACTTCTCGTCCTGCCGTTGCCCGATCGCGAGGTTCGAGCTGCCCTTGGCCAGCACGACGGTACGGCCGCACAGGTCCTCAAGGGTCTTGATGCCCTCGGGGTTGCCCTTCTTGACCATGATGGCCCCGCCGGCGTTGAAGTAGTCGATGAAGTCGACGGCCGCGCGGCGCTCCTCGGTGTCGCTCATCGAGGACATCACCACGTCCCAGTTGCCCGCCTGCAGGCCCGGGATCAGGCCGTCGAAGGCGGCGTTGGTCACCTTGGCCTTCAGGCCGAGCTTGGCCGCGATCGCCTCGGCGAGGTCCGGGTCGACGCCGGTGAGCTGCTGGGTGCCCGGCTTGTACATCTCCATCGGCGGGTAGCCCTCCGAGGTCGCCATCCGGAGCTCGCCCTTCTCGCGGACGGCTTCGGGCACCAGTTCCTTGGCGGTCTTGCCGGCCGCCGAGGTGGCGCCCGCGTCGGCGTCGGTTCCCGACGACGAGCGCCCGCAACCGCCGGCGAATGCCGATACCGCCAGCGCGACAGCAATGACCGAATAAAGGCGCTTTGTCACGAAATCTCCTAGTTTGCGAAAAGTTGAGTTTATGGTGTCGACGGGAGGTAACGGCCCCAACACACATGAATGCTTGCGAGTCTCAGCATCGAAAACTTCGCCGCTAAGACCGGACAAAAGCCATCAGTCTCTACCTTCGACACCATGACCTTGGTGATGGAGAACGGCTGGCCGCGCACCGCGGCATGGACCGGCGGGGAACTCCGCATCGGCGGGATCGGCGTACGGGAGCTCGCCGCCGAATTCGGCACACCCGCCTACGTCCTCGACGAGGAGGAGTTCCAGGGCCGCTGCGCCGAGTGGCGGGAGGCGCTCCCCGACGGAGAGGTGCACTACGGCGGCAAGGCATTCCTCTGCCCCGAGGTGGTGCGCTGGCTGGAGGCGGCCGGACTCTGCCTCGACGTGTGCACCGGGGGCGAGCTGGCCGTGGCCCTGGCCGGGGGCATGGACCCCGCGCGGGTGGTCTTCCACGGCAACAACAAGTCGGTCGCCGAGCTGCGCCGCGCCGTCACCTGGGGCGTCGGCTGCGTGGTCGTGGACTCCTTCACCGAGATCGAGCGCCTGGCCGCCCTCGCGGACGAGGCGGGGATACGGCAGCGCATGATGATCCGGGTCACCCCCGGGGTGGAGGCGCACACCCACGAGTTCATCGCCACCGGGGGCGACGACTCGAAGTTCGGGTTCTCGCTCGGCGCCGGACTGGCGGCCGAGGCGGTCCGCCGGGTCCTGGCCACCACCTCACTGGAGCTGACCGGGCTGCACTCCCACATCGGCTCGCAGATCACCGATCTGGGCGGCTTCACCCTGGCCGCCCGCCGGATGGCCGACTTCCTGCTGGCCTGCGAGCTTGAGCACGGCGTGACGATCCCCAAGCTCGATCTCGGCGGCGGCCTGGGCATCGTCTACCGGCCCGGCGACCCGGTCCCGCCCCGCCCGGCCGAGGTGGTCGCGGCGCTGCGTGAGGCGGTACCCGCCCAGGTGCGGCTCGCCGTCGAGCCGGGCCGCTCGATCGCCGGACCCACCGCCGTCGCCCTCTACGAGGTGGGTACCGTCAAGGAGATCCCCGGCGTCAACACCTACGTCAGCGTGGACGGCGGGATGAGCGACAACCCGCGCCCCGCCATGTACGGCGCCGCCTACACCGCGCTCCTGGCCTCCCGCTCCTCGGACGCCCCCCCGCGTGAGGTCACCGTGGTCGGCAAGCACTGCGAGAGCGGCGACGTGCTCGTCCGGGACCTTCCGCTGCCCGCCGACGTACGGCCCGGCGACCTGCTGGCGATCCCCGCCTCGGGGGCCTACCAGCGGTCGATGGCGAGCAACTACAACCACGTGACGCGGCCCCCGGTGGTCGCCGTCCGCGACGGGGTCGCCAGGGCGATCGTGCGCCGGGAGACCGAGGAGGACCTGCTCCGCCTCTACCTGCGTTGACGGGTAGGAGAAACGCATCGTCTCGGCGCTCAACGCGCTGAACGTGCCGGGCTGGGATCGTTTCCGGCCCGACTTCCTGCTCACCGACGAGGAGCACTGATCGGCCCGGCGGATGCCCGGGTGAGCGGACACCGTTCTTCGCCCCGAGGTCGAGAACAGGCTCGGGGCGAAGAACCTCCGCTCAGTCGATGATCGCGGTGGCTTCGACCTCGACCAGATGGTCGGGTACGTCCAGTGCCGCGACGCCCAGCAGCGTGGCCGGCGGGACCGGGGTGACCCCCAGCCTCGCGGCCGCCCGAGTGATCCCCTCCAGGAGCAGGGGCATCTTGTCGGAGGTCCAGTCGACGACGTGGACGGTCAGTTTCGCCACGTCGTCGAAGGAACCGCCGACCTCGGCCAGGGCGGTGCCGATGTTGAGATAGCACTGCTCGACCTGGGCGGCGAGGTCGCCTTCGCCGACCGTGACCCCGTCGGCATCCCAGGCGACCTGCCCGGCGATGAAGACCAGCTTCGACCCGGTCGCGATCGACACCTGCCGGTAGGCATCGATTTCCGGCAATCCGCTGGGGTTCACCAGGGTGATGGCCATGCTGCCTGCCTCCTCGTCATGAGAGCCCGTGGGCTCGCCTCTACCAACCGAGACGCTCTTGGTCTCTTGTGGTTACTCAGGAACTGTAGGAGAGTGGCCGCTGACATGGAAGAACGCACTATTCAGTGACTGGGGAACCTTATGGTGACCAAGCAGTTCAAGGGCTCGCCCAACGAGGCGGACCTGACGCGCGCGGACTCCTTGGCGAGGGAGATCTTCTCGGACGTCGCCAACAAGTGGGCGTTCCTGATCATCGAGTTTCTCGGTGAACGCACCCTGCGCTTCAGCGAGTTGCGGAACGAGGTCGAGGGCATCAGCCACAAGATGCTCACCCAGAACCTGCGCATGCTGGAGCGCAACGGCCTGGTCGAGCGGCGCGTGTACCCCACCGTGCCGCCGCGGGTCGAGTACACCCTCACCGAGCCGGGCCAGGCCCTGCGGGCGACGGTCG
Source organism: Streptosporangium sp. NPDC049248 (assembly GCF_040678965.1). Taxonomy (NCBI): domain Bacteria; kingdom Bacillati; phylum Actinomycetota; class Actinomycetes; order Streptosporangiales; family Streptosporangiaceae; genus Streptosporangium; species Streptosporangium sp. NPDC049248. The sequence continues at coordinate 478,521 of NZ_JBFAQY010000002.1, read as the reverse complement.
ACGGAATGTGCGGCTGGACCAGCCACTACCTCGGTCACATCGAGGCATCCCGCCGCCGCTTCGACGCATGAGGAGCGGAGCACGGCCACGGGCGGCCTGCACGGTCGGCCCGGAACGGACTCACGGAGAGATCCGCCCCGAGCCGACGTTTTCTCAGGCTATTTCAGTAGTAGAGATAAAGGGCGAAGCGGGAGCCTTCGAGGTCACACCTGTAAGCCTGGACGATGCCGCCGTTGGTGATGGCTGTGAAACCGGTCCTGTTGCAGTCGTTCTTGTACTGGTAGTAGCCCGCGAGGTGCCAGGATGGGGCGGCCTGCGCGGAGGCCGCCGTGGTGGCGGCCGCGGCGGGGCCGGCCATGGCGCCGAAGACAAGTCCACCGGCCACCAGTGCCGCTGTGGCCAGACGACGAGCTCTCATTTTCTTCCTGCCCTTCGTGAAGAAACACGTGCCAACTGAAATACGACTCCCGCGAGAATCGCGTCCCGAACACGTGACGTCCTGCCGGCAGAGTGTGTGATCTTCCTTGGAAGACGCTTGTGAGCCGCTGGGAAGGCTGGTGGGGCCTGTGCTGAGTTCGGATGGGCGAGCGGCCGGGGTCCCGCGGTCTGCCTCTGGCCTCAGGAATTCAGGTCGCCGGGTCTGGTGCGGGACGAGTGGTGGAGGCCGGTGAGTTCAGGACGTCGTGCAGATCGAGCGCGGCGGGTGGCGGGAGAGGCCCGGCCTGTTCGGCGCGGAAGGCGCTGAGCAGGTAGGCGACGAGCCGTCGGGACGCGGCCAGGGCCGCTTCGGCGGATTCGGTGATGACGCCGCAGTTGGCCTTGAGCAGCAGGGCGAGGTCGTCCTGCGCGAAGTCGGCGCGCAGCCGCCCGGTCGCCTTGGCGCGTCGCGTCAGCTCGGCGAACCCCTGTATGGCGCGGTCGCGTTCCTGCTCGATGTCGACCGCGTCGGGGAACGCCGCGACGAAGGCCGTGCTGAAGCCGCGGTCGACGGCCTGCATGGTGCACACCTTCTCGATGGCCGTGCAGAACCCGCGCCACGGGTCCGGATCGGCCAGCGCGTCGTCGAGGACCGACACGCATGCCTTGAACTGATCGGCGAACACCTCGGTGACCAGCGACTCCTTCGTGGGGAAACGGCGGTAGAGCGTCGCGATCCCCACCTGGGCGTGCCGGGCGATCGCGGCCATCGGCACGTCGAGTCCGCGGTCGGCGAACAGTTCGCGGGCGACCTCGACGATGCGGTCGCGGTTCTGCCGCGCGTCGGCGCGCAACCCCGCGGCCGCGTCGGGGACGGTCGGCATACGAGAGGTCTCGGCGCTCATGTCTCTCACTTTAGGCCAAGTGGATGGGGCTCTCCACTTATCGGGTTACGCTGGCCGGCAGTAGACACCCGTCATGATGGAGGTTCCGTGCGATACCGGAGAGCACTTCCGAAGCGAGCGGTTGGCCGTTTCAACTCCTGTGTCCTGACATTGCGCTCCTCGCCCCGATGGGGCCGGTTCATCAGCGGACACCTCACGGTCGTCACCTACACGGGACGCCGCTCGGGACGCACCTTCAGCACACCCGTCGCCTTCCGGCGTTCGGCCGACACCGTCACGATCGGCGTTCAGTTCCCCGACGCCAAGGTGTGGTGGCGCAACTTCCTGGACGAGGGCGGCCCGATATCGCTACAGCTGGACGGGGCCGACCGCACCGGGCACGCGGTCGCCAGACGTGACGAAGCGGGCCGCGTCACCGTCACCGTCCGGCTGGACGGCTGAGTCCCGTGTCAGCGACCGCGCGGGCCAGGCGCCGGTTGAGTCGAGGTTCTCGACCACGACCGTGCCATAGGTGGCCGCCGGACGGGCGGTGAACCTGTGCGGGCCGTCACACACGGGCGGGCGCCTTCCGATGTTCACGATCGCTCTCCAGCGGACCCGCATTCCGCACCCGGCCGACCGGTTCGGCCACGCAGCTGGATCATCGAGCTCGTCACCGGCCCGTGGCCTCCCACTGATCGACAAGTCGCTCACCAGTCGCGGTCTCTAGCTTCTCTCTGATCCCGCGCGCTCGAAGCGGCGCGGCAGGAGCAGATACAGACCTACACGTGACACCGGGAGGAAGAGCGGATGGCTGCGGCGATCACCGCGATGGCGTTCGGGCAGGCCGGATTCCTGGTCGTGGCGCGCGAGGACGGGCGGATCGAGTCCTGGGACCTCGGATCCCCCAGCACGGTGCGTGTGGTGCGCGACGACTCGGACGACCCGGTGCTGGACCTGGTGGCCGACGGCCCGCGAATCCTGGGCGTGTCGGCGCGGCGTGTCATCGCCTGGAATACGGCAATGGAGGTCGAGGCCGACCATGTGCTCGACCATCCCGCGCACTTCGTCACGGTGACACCGCGCGACGTGTGGCTGGCGGGCGACTCGTACGTCGCCCGGCTCGACCGCGAGCTGGGAGAGTCGACATGGACGCCGATCGCCGACGGAGAGACCACCGACTTCGACGTCCATCCCTCGGGGCGGCGCCTCGTGGTGGTCAAGGACCGCCTCCGCGTCCGTGTTCACGACGCCCGCACCGGCGCCGAACTCCACGTCTGGAACCGCGGGGGCAGGGACGGAGTCCGGCAGGTGTCGGTGCGCTTCGCCGACAAGCCCGATCACCTGTGGGAGGCCGACAATCCAAGCTGGCGGCTGCGGCGTGTCTCCGCGAAGAGCGGGCGGCAGACCAAAGACCGAGACCACCGGAAACTGGCCGGCGCATGGGCGGGCCCGCTGGCGTTCAGCCCGGACCGCGGGCATCTGGCGGTCCTGCAGACCGGCTGTGACGTTCAGGTCTGGGACCTGGAGGCCGACGCCGCCGTCTTCTACGTGGAACCGGTGGCCGACCGTTCCCAGGAGAAGGTGCTGGCCTCGCTCAGCCGCGTCCCGGAGTTCGCATCCGCGGGACAGGGGGTCCTCAGGCGGACGGGCAGCCGCCGCCAGCCCGACCGCGACGCGGCGGTGACCGCCCTCGCGGTCGCCGAACGGGGCGCCATGGTGGCCCTCGGCGGACGCGACGGCGTCGTCCACCGCTGCGACACCGTGACCGGAGCGATCGAACGCCTCGGCGAGCCCCGACTCCTGGCACCTCCGCGAGGTGCGGCGATCACCCGCTGGGCCGAAGGCGTCGCGCACGGCGCTCGTGACGGCGAGCACTGGATCGTCCGCGAGGGCACGCTCGCCAGGCTCGACTTCGAGCGGCCGGATCGGATGCGGGGGGTGGCCCTGGAGGACTTCCCCGCTCTCGACAGGTTCGTCAAGCGCCAGGCCACGCTGTTCTTCCGCGGCGACCTCGTCTGGCACACGGCCTGGGACACGCTGCGGGCCTGGGAGGTGGCGACGGGACGGCTCGTGTGGCACGCCCAGACCCCGGGGCCGCCGCAGATCGCGGGCGACACCGCCTACATGGTCGACGGCCACTACCACCCCCGGCCCGGTTTCCCCCTGCTGCGAATCGATCTGAACACCCGGGAGAGGACGGACCCCCAGAACTTCGCGATCGACGAGGCGTCCATCGACCTGAGCATCGCTCCGGTCAACTGGCCGAGGATCTCCGCGATCGGGCCGCACATCGTGCTGGAGACCTACTCCCGCCCGGAACGGGCGTTCCTGATCGATCCCGAGCGGTGCCTCCTGCTCCACGAACTGCCCCGGGACATCGGCCGGGACCCGCACGACGGCCGCCACGTGCTGCACCGGATCCCCGGCGGCTACGCGGTGATCGACCTGGAGAACCCGGCCGCTCCGCCGAGGATCCGTCAGTTCCCCGACCCGATCGGCGCCGTCCACTGGCACCAGGAGATCGGCGCCGACCGCGTCATCGGGTGGGACCGCGACGCGCGGCGCGTCGTCGTCGCCCGCACGAGCGGCGAACTCCTCGACCACTTCGTCGGCCACGGTGAGGAGGTGTCGGCCTTCTTCGTCTCGCCCGACGAGCGCACCCTTCTGTCGGTCGACCACGCGGGCTTCGTCCGCGCATGGCACCTGGACCGGTAGCGCTTCGTCAGGTCGGCGTGTCGTGGGGTTGCCGGGTTCTGTTCGTCGTCCGTCTGGATGGCTGAGTCCCGCGCCGGCGGCGCAGGACCCGCTCATGATCGACCCCTAGTCGAAGTCGCCGTTCCTGATGCCGTCGATGAAGGTGGTCCATGCGGGGGCGGTGAAGAGGAGAGCGGGGCCGGCGGTGTTCTTGCTGTCGCGGACGGCGTGGCGTCCGCCGGACAGCCTGGCGACCTCGACGCATTCGCCGCCGTTGCTCGCCGATCGGGTGGACTTGGTCCACGTCGCCGCTGCCAGTTCCCGGTTCAGGTCCATCGCTTGATCGTCTCCTTGATGAGTTTCAGGGATTCGCGCTGGGACAGTGCTTCGACGCGGATCGTCTCGTACCTCAATGCTAGGACGGCGACCTCGTCGGGTCGATCGGTTACCTGACCCGCACCGGCCGACTCGACATAGGCCGCGTTGAGCATTCCCCGGTGCGCCTGCGCGATGACAAAACCTCCGCTGACGCCGGTCGTCGTGCGGGCCCGGGTCGGGAGGACTTGGATCGCGATGTCAGGACGTTCGCCCGCCTCGGCGAGGTGCTTGAGCTGCGCCGCCATCACGTGGTCCTCGCCGACGGGACGGAACAGGACGCTCTCGTCGATGACCGCCCACAGCATGGGAGGGGTCGGCCGGCTGAGGATGGTCTGGCGGTCCATCCGGGCCGACACGTACTCCTCCAGTTGCTCGGGGGTGATGCGTGGCTCGCCGCGCAGCATGGCCTCGGCGTAGTCACGGGTCTGAAGCAGGCCCGGAACGACGAGAGGTTGCCAGGCCCTCAAGGTCTCGGCCTCCCGCTCGATCTCGATCCAGGGACGGAACCAGTCGGGCAGGTGGCTGCCCACGTGGTTGAGCAGGTCCCACAGATCCGTGAGGGCGGAGCCGAGCTCCAGGACCTCGTCGATCTTCTGGGCCATCTCCCGGGGCGCCTTTCGATGTCCGAGCTCGACCATGCTGACCAGGCTGGTCGACCAGCCGATGAGGTCCGCCAGCTCCTTCTGGCTGAGCCCCGCTTGCTTGCGGTATTTGCGGAGCTCTGCGGCGAAATATTCCTTTGGGGAGACTGTGGGGCTAATGCTCGGGGAGATGGACATTTCCCTTCCTTTCATCAACACACGGCCCTCCACATATATCTGTGTAGTGACCGTGAGTCCGGGGTTACTACCGAGCGTAGCCTTTTTTTGGGAATCTCGGAATGGCATCGGGCAGTCTCCGGGATGTATGGCGAGAAAGTCCGAAAGGCGGATCTGTGGGTTGGCGGAAAGGTCATCGTGATGCAGCCGATCGGAAAGTCAGCGGAGATCTTCCTGCGCAGAGAAGTCGAATCGGTTTCGCGCGCACGGGAATTGGTTCTCGATCTCCTGGGTGCCGATCATCCGGCTTACGAGCAGGTGCGGCTGGCCGTCTCCGAGATCACCACGAACGCCGTCGAACACTCGGAGTCCGGACCGGTGGGGGACCTGGTCATGGTCGTCCTGAAGGTGGTCGACGACTTCGTGCGGATAGAGGTCACCGACCCCGGTTCCGAGTCCAGCAAACCACACATACGGGAGAATCAATCCACGAATGCGGAAGACGGGCGAGGGCTTTTCATTGTCAACCAGCTTTCATCGGGAAACTGGGGCATTCGCGACTTCGGGGCCGGTGGCCGGACGGTATGGTGTGCGATCCCGGCGAATCCCTCAGGCTCCGATGAAATTCCCATGGATACGTATGCCATTCCCGCCGTCCAGCCGGAGGCGTAGCATTCGGTGATTTTCTTCAAGCGCGGCATGCGCTCAAAACCCGGTCCTCGACAGGCGTGGTGTGTACGTCTTCCTTGGGAAGAGCAGCCCCGAACCTGAATCGGCGGGGCCGCCGCCTCCACGCCGGGTGAGGCGTAGCTGTGAGGTCCTCTCCAGGCCCCGCCCCTGTCGCGGTTCCCTCCTCCGTCTCGCGAGGCACCACCTGGCCGATCCTCGCCACGGCGAGATCCGCCAGGCAGGGCCCGGTGCGTTTCGACTCTCCGCTCTGACGGGTCACGGATGTGGCGCTGAGATGTCCCAGAGTCGTGTCGCGCTGTCGTGGCCCGCGGTGGCCAGCAGGTGGCCGCCGGGATGGAAGGCCACCGCGCGGACGGACGCCCAGGAGCTGTGCCGGATGAAGGCGGAGTGCTTCCGGACGCCGTCGGGCGGGGCGGCTCGCGGGGACAGGCAGACATCGGCAAGCCTCTGCTTGACCTCTTCGGCCAGCTCGGAATCGAAGCCCTCGATGGCCAGCAGATCCCGTTCGCCGAGGGCGACCAGTTCACCGTAGGTGTGGAGGCCCACGCGCTTGAGGCGATTGTACGCACGGACCGTGAGGTTGAGTTCCTCGATGGGCAGAGCCAGGTCGTCACCCGACGAGTACCCCAGGCACAGTGGGTCATGGTCCGTCGTCCATGACTGGCGTAGTGACATCGTGGACCTTCCTTAAGATCACACTCTCCCCGGCGGGGAGTCTTTCCGCCGCCTGCCGAGGTGTCAACCCGCGTCGTTCCGCGGGGCGCCCGTCAGGGTGGGGGCAGGCCCTGTGCGCGCCGCGGTAGGTCGGCGACCCGGGTGAGTCCGGCTTCGACGGGACGGGTGGTCGCTCCCGGGAGGGCGCCCGTGCGGGTCGTTCGGCGGTGGGGCGAGGTCGTCGTGGACACGTTCCGTCACGGTTGTCCGTGGATCCGGGGCGGGCCGTGACTTGAAACCTACTAAACCAGTATGGAACTATGGTTTTTATGTTCGCGGCACTGACCACGTACAACAGGCGTCGCGTGCCGGAAATCATGCTGGTGCGCTGCCTGTTCGTCGACTTCGTACGGACCGACGGCGCCATCTGTCGCTGAGGCTGCACATCACCGAGCGTCAATGACGGCCCACGTGGGCCCGTCCTGCCTCGCCTCGACGGCGACGTCGCGGGGGCACCTCGTCTCTTTCTCCACCCGTCTGGCGAGCACGCCGTAGGAGATCTTTCGCATGGCCCTTGTGGTAGCAGTGATCGGCGGCCCGGTCCCGGGTTCCGCCACCGCGGCCCTCGCCGAGAACGTCGCCGAACGGCTGGAGTTGGAGGGCCACACCACGGTGCTGATCAGCCCGGCGGACCTGCCGCCCGCGGCGCTGATCGCCGGGGACTCCGCCGATCCGCAGATCCGTTCCGCGATCGAGTTGATCGAGCAGGCGGACGGGGTCGTGGTGGCCACCCCGATCTTCCAGGCGTCCTACTCGGGGTTGCTCAAGACCTTCCTGGACGTGCTGCCTCCGGGCGTGCTGGCGGGCAAGGCCGCGCTGCCGCTGGCCAACGGCGGCAGCCGGGCGCACCTGCCGGCCGTCGACCACACGTTGCGGCCGGTGCTGAGCGCGCTGGGCTGTCCGCAGGTGGGGCAGGGGGCGTTCGTGCTCGACACCGACATCATCCGGCACTCCTGCGGGGTCAGCCTGATCGGCGCGAGCGAATCCCGCGTAGCGGCGGTCTGCCGCCAGTTCGCCCACGCCCTGATCCCCGACCGGACCTCCGTCCGGTCCTCCGACCGGTCACTGTTCTGACCTCGGCCTTTCTCTCCTTCAACGACCTTTCCAGGTCGTCCTTTTGACAAGGGTTTCTCATGTTCGGATATTCGTTGTTCTCGACTTCCCCCGTCCGGGCGGCAGCCGCAGGGGCCGCGCTCGCGCTGCTGGCCGTCGGCTGCTCCTCTGGCGGTGAGGCCACCGCGGGCGCGGGCGGCGCCGACAGCGGCACGCCGGTACAGGGCGGCAACCTGACCATCGCGGTCTCCAGCTTCCAGCCGTGCCTGGACGTCTCGCTCACCGGCGGCCGCAACAGCACGGTCACCCACCAGATCCTGGACACCCTCACCGACCAGGACCCGAAGACGGGCGAGATCATCCCCCGGCTGGCCACCAAATGGGAGGTGAACGACGACTACACCGTCTTCACCTTCCACCTGCGCGAGGGCGTGACCTTCAGCGACGGCACCCCCCTGGACGCCAAGACGGTCGCCGACAACTTCACCACGCTCGCCGGACTGGTCGGCGAGGGCAAGACCGACACCCTGACGCTGAACGCGCTCAACAGCTTCTCCGGCGTCGAGGTGGTCGACCCCCTGACCGTCAGACTGAACTTCAAGCTGCCGGAACTGGGCTTCCTGCGCAACGCCAGCGACCCCTACCTGGCGATCCTGTCGGCGTCCACGCTGGCCACGACCACCGAGGAGCGCTGCGCGGGCAGGCTGGTCGGCACCGGCCCCTTCGTCTTCGACCAGATCGTCAAGGACAAGTCCATCACCCTCAAACGCCGCGCGGACTACAACTGGGGCGCCGACGGCGTAATCCAGCATCAGGGGCCGTCGTACCTGGAGGGCATCGTCTTCGAGGCGGTGCCCGAATCGGGAGTGCGGGTCGGCGGCCTGGTCAGCGGCCAGTTCGACATCAGCGACGACATCCCGATCACCGATCTGCCGCAGCTGCGCTCGGCCGGGCAGACGATCGTCTCGCGGGTGGTGCCCAACCTGGTCCCGGGCATGCGCCCCAACCCGTACAGCCCGCTGGGCTCCGACGACGCGGTCAGGCGGGCCATCCTCAAGGGCACCGACCGCAAGGAGATCACCGAGACCCTCTACCCGGAGATCTACAAGGCACCGACCAGCATCGTCTCCTCCGGCACCGCCGGGTGGAAGGACTTCGGCACGGACCTCGCGTACGACCCCGAGGGCGCCAAGAAGATCCTTGACGAGGCGGGCTGGAAGCCGGGTGCCGACGGGGTCCGGGAGAAGGACGGCGTACGCCTGGAGCCGAAGATCACCTACATCATCGGCAACTTCTTCGGCGCCACCCAGCAGGAACTGGAGCTCGCCCAGCAGCAGCTCGCCAGGATCGGGGTGAAGGTCGAGATCAAGGCCAACACTCCCGCCGACAACGCCGCGATGCTCAAGGACATCTCCAAGGCCGACTACGACTTCCTCACCGGCTCGGGCGCGAGCAAGGACATCGACTTCCTCGCCGGGCTGTTCAAGAAGAGCAACTCCGCGCTGCTCAACGCCGAGCAGCCCGAGCTGGAGGCCGTCGCCGACGCGCTGAACGAGGCGGCCACCCCCGAGGCCCGCACGAAGGCCGCGGACGACCTGCAGAAGTACGTCATCGACCACGGCCACTGGATTCCGCTGCGCGAGCAGACCAAGGTCGTCGCGGTCTCCCCGCGGGTCAAGGGCTACGTCCTCGACACCTATGCCGCGCACTTCTTCCACGACACCTGGCTGGCCGGCTGACCATGGCCCGCTACCTGCTGCGCCGCGCGGCCCAGGGCGCCTTCGTGCTCTGGGCGGCCTTCACCGCCGGCTTCGTGATCCTCTATCTGCTGCCCAGTGATCCGGTGGAGATCATGCTCGCCTCCACCGGATCCATGGGCGAGCTCGATCCCGGTGCGGTGGCCGCGCTGCGCGCCGAATACCACGTCGACGAGCCGTTCTACGTCCAGTACGGCATCGCGCTGTGGCGGTTCGTCCAGGGTGACTTCGGAACCTCCATTCCCCAGCGGCTGCCGGTCACCGAGCTGATCGGCCAGGCGCTGCCGGAGACCCTGGGCCTGGCCGCGCTGGCCTTCGCCGTCGCCGTGCTGCTCGGTGGGGGACTGGCCCTGCTCACCGGCTACCTGCGTGGGGGACGGCTGCGGCGGCTGCTGCTGTCGCTGCCCCCGCTGCTGGTGTCGATCCCCTCGTTCTGGGCGGGGTTGATCCTGCTGCAGGTCTTCTCGTTCCGGCTCGGCTGGTTTCCCGCGATCGGGAACCGGGGCTTCGCCTCGGTGGTGCTGCCCGCGGTGACGCTGGCCCTGCCCACCGCGGCGATCATCGCCCAGGTCCTGATCAAGAGCCTCCGCCAGACCTGGGACGAGGCGTTCGTGGTCACGGCCACCGCCAAGGGCGCCTCCAGGCTGCGCATCCTCTTCGTCGACGTGCTGCGTCACGCGAGCCTGCCGAGCCTCACCCTGGTCGGCATGACGGTCGGCAACATGCTGGCCGGGGCGATCGTGGTCGAGACGGTCTTCTCCCGGCTGGGGGTGGGCCGCCTGGTCGAGCAGGCCGTCTCCGCGCAGGACATCCCGATGATCCAGGGCCTGGTCGTGCTGTCGGCCCTCGTCTTCGTGGTGGTGAACCTGGTGGTCGACGCCGTCTACCCGCTGCTCGATCCGCGCATCCGGCCGTCGCGGGCGGCCACGTGAAGGAGCTGAGCGTGTCCGATCCCGCCACGACCCTCCCCGGCGGCCTCGCGCCGCACGAGCCATCCGATCCCGGGGCGCCGGGCCTCCCGCCCGGCCCCGACTCCGGCCTCGGATTCGCTCCTGTCTCCGAGCTCGGCTCCGAGCCTGGTTCCGGCTCCGATCTCAGGCCCGACACCGCCTCCCGCCCCGGCCGGCCGCGCCGTGGCACCGGCGGGGCACGCGCGATCATACGGCGCCCCGGACTGACACTCTCCGTGCTGTTCCTGGTGCTGGTGCTGGCCTGGGCGCTCACACCCGGGGCCTTCGCCCCCTTCGACCCGCTGGTCGGCTCGCCGAAGGACAAGCTGCTGCCCCCGAACGGCACCTACTGGTTCGGCACCGACCACCTCGGGCGCGACCTGTTCTCCCGGGTCGTGCACGGGGCCTCGCTCTCGCTGACCGCGACCGCCCTGGCGGTGCTGGTCGGATTCCTCGCCGGGTCGTCCCTGGGCCTGCTCTCGGGGTACCTGGGCGGCCGGTTCGACGACGCCGTCATGCGCTGTGTCGATGTACTGCTGTCGATTCCGGGACTGCTGCTCTCGCTGGCCGTGGTCACCGTGCTGGGTTTCGGCACGCTGAACGTGGCGGTCGCGGTCGGTGTGGCCGCGGTGGCCGGTTTCGCCCGGGTGATGCGGGCCGACGTGCTGCGCGCCCGCACCCAGGTGTTCGTCGAGGCGGCCGAGGCACTGGGCGTCGGCCGATGGAGATCCCTCATCCGCCATGTGCTGCCGCACGCGGTGGGCTCGGTGCTGGTGATGGCCGCCCTGGAGTTCGGCACGGCCATCCTGGCGGTCTCCTCGCTGAGCTTCCTCGGCTTCGGCGCGCCGCCGCCCGCTCCCGAGTGGGGGTCGCTGGTCTCCGAGGGGCGCAACTACCTGGTGAGCGCCTGGTGGCTGACCACCCTGCCCGGCGCGGTGATCGTGTTGACCATGCTGGCGACCAACCGGGTCGCCCGCGCCCTGGACACCGGCAGGGGAGACGACCGTTGAGTACACAGCCCCTGCTGCGCCTGACCGACCTGCGGGTCGGGTACGGGCCGGCCCGGCGCGGTGGTGAACGGCACGAGACGGACGCGGTACGCGGCGTCAGCCTGCGGGTGGACCGGGGGGAGGTGGTGGCGCTGGTGGGCGAGTCCGGCTCGGGCAAGTCCTCCACCGCGCACGCCGTCAACGGGCTGCTACCCGCCACCGGGCGGATCAGCGCGGGACGGGTCCACTTCGGCGGGCAGGACATCACCGGATGGCCGGACCGCGCGATGCGCCACCTGCGCGGCGCCGAGATCGGGTTCATCCCCCAGGATCCGGCGGTCGCGCTCAACCCGGTACGGCGCATCGGGCACCAGGTGGCCGACGTGCTGCTGCTGCACGGCCGGGCCACCCGCAGGAACGTCCGGGGACCGGTCGAGGCGGTCCTGGCGGAGGCCGGGCTGCCGGACCCCGCCGACTACGCCCGCCGCTACCCGCACGAGCTGTCGGGCGGCATGCGCCAGCGGGTGCTGATCGGTATCGCGCTGGCCTGCGCGCCCCGGCTGGTCATCGCCGACGAGCCGACCAGCGCGCTCGACGTCACCGTCCAGCGCCGCATCCTGGACCACATCCAGCGCCTGACCTCGGCGAACGGCACCGCCGTGCTGCTGATCACGCACGATCTGGGGGTGGCCGCCGACCGGGCGGACCGGATCGTGGTCATGCGGGAAGGCCAGGTCGTGGAGGAGGGGCCGACCGAGCGGATTCTCGGCGGCCCTCGGCACGCCTACACCCGCCGCCTGCTGGGCGCGGTCCCCACCCTGACCGGGCCGACGCTGATCGCCACCTCGTCGCCGGGTCAGGCGGTCCCCGGCGCACGCTCCGAGACGGAGACGGCCTCGGAGCCGCGTCTGGAATCGCGACCGCGCGCCGAGGCGGGGCCGAACCCGGAGACGCGTTCGGAGACCGATACGGAGACGGCGCCGCTGCTGGAGCTTCGGGGTGTCACCAAGGAGTTCAAGCGCGCCGCCTCGGTGACCGTTGCTGTCAGCGACGTGGACCTTGTCGTCGGCCGGGGCCGCACGGTCGGCCTGGTGGGCGAGTCGGGCTCCGGCAAGTCCACCACCGCGCGGATGGCGCTGCGGCTGGAGACCCCCACCCGGGGGCGGGTCCTGTTCGACGGCGTGGACATCACCACGGCCACCCGCGGGAAGCTGCGTCCGCTGCGGCGGCGCTTCCAGCCCGTCTACCAGAACCCGTTCGCCTCCCTGGACCCGAGGCTCTCGGTCGCGGCGCTCGTCGACGAGCCACTGGACGCGTTCGGCGAGGGGGACCGCGCCGCCCGGCGCCGCCGGGTCGCCGAGCTCGTCGACCAGGTCGCCCTGCCCTCGTCGGTTCTCGACCGGCACGCCACCGAGCTGTCCGGCGGCCAGCGGCAAAGGGTGGCCATCGCCAGGGCGCTGGCGCTCCGCCCCGAGCTGATGGTCCTCGACGAGCCCGTCTCGGCACTGGACGTCTCCGTACAGGACCAGATCCTGCGGCTGCTCGTCGAGCTGCAGGCGCGGCTGGGGCTGAGCTACCTGTTCATCTCCCACGATCTGGCGGTCGTCCGCCAGATCTCGCACGAGGTCACGATCCTGCGCTCCGGATCCGTGGTCGAGAGCGGTCCGGCCGAGCGCGTCTTCGACAACCCGCACCACTCCTACACGAAGGAACTTCTCATGGCGGTACCCGGACAGCTGGACCACGGCACGGACGCGAGCCCCCGATGGTGAGCCCGCTGACCGGCGCGCGTACCGAACGGCAGGTCCTCGCCGCGCTGCAGGAACTGGTTCCGGCGATCTCCGCCCGGGTCGCGAGGGAGGACCGGCCGCACGCGGAGACCTTCGCCGACCTCAGGGCGGCGGGCCTGCCCTCCTTCGTCATCCCGGCCGCGTACGGAGGCGGGGGCGCCACCCTGCCCCAGGCCAGCCGGGTGATCCGGACCCTCGCCGCCGCCGACGCCTCGGCCGCGCTGGTCCTCGCTATGCACTACATCCACGGCACGCGCCTGCTCTCGCCGCAGGTCCCCGGCCGGGGAGCCGCCGAGCTGGGCCGTACCCTCGCCGTCACCGACGGCCTGGTCAACTTCGCCAGCAGCGAGCGGCTGAGCGGCGCCCCCAGCAGGGGCGGCGCCGTCCAGACCCGCGCCACTCGCGGGGACGACGGGTCGTGGCTGCTGAGCGGCCACAAGCGCTACGTCACCGGCAGCATCGCTCTGGATCACCTGCTGGTGTCGGCCACTGTGGACGACGACGGCGACGACACCGCCGCCGAGCCCGTGGCGCGCACCTTCGTCGTCCCGGCCGACGCGGACGGGGTGCGGATCGAGCCGACCTGGGACACCTTCGGCATGCGCGGCTCGGCCTCGCACGACGTCATCCTCGACGGCGTCACCGTCTCCGCGGACGCCGTCGCGGAGGCGTACGACCCCGAGGTGGCCCCGGAGATCACCCGTACCTTCGGCGCCTGGTGGGCGCTGCTGCTGGCCTCGATCCACCTGGGCATCGCCGAGGCGGCTCGCGAGGCGGCACTCGTGTTCGCCACCGGTCCCCGAGGCGACGGCCGTCCGGGCAGCCGCGCCGAGCAGCCCCGCACCCAGGAACACGCCGCGCGCGTCGAGCTGGCCCTGCTGCAGGCGCGTCTGCTGCTGGAGGACGCCGCACGCCGGTGCGAGGGTGTCCCGGAACCCGCCGACGTCGTCCAGGCCACCGCCACCAAGCTCCTGGTCCACCGGCACGCCTCGGACGCCGTCGACCACGCCTGCCGCCTGGTCGGCGGAGCCTCCGTCTGGAACGCCTCACCGCTGGGACGCCACTTCCGTGACCTGCGCGTCGCCCTGTTCAACCCGCCCAACGAGGACGTCGTGATCGACGCCGTCGGCCGCGCCGCCCTCGGACTGAACGAGAAAGGCACCTGGACGTGACCCCGTCCCGCCGTACGATGTCGCTGAACTTCAACCTCAGCGGCGTCGGCCACCACACCTCCGCCTGGCGCCACCCCGACAGCCGGACCGACCAGGCCCTGGACGTCGAGTACTACGTGCGGCTCTGCCGGACCGCCGAGCGCGGCGGGTTCGACTCGATTTTCATCGCCGACACCCCGGCGCTGCGCGGCGACCTGAACGACGCCCTGGCCAACACCCCCTTCGAACCGTTGACCCTGCTGTCGGCCATCGCCACCCGCACCACCCACATCGGTCTGATCCCCACCGTCTCCACCAGCTACAGCGACCCGTACACCGTCGCCCGCCAGATCGCCTCCCTCGATCTGATCAGCAAGGGAAGGGCGGGGGTCAACCTCGTCACCTCCGCGGGTGACCACGTCGCCCGCAACCATGGCAGGGAGCGGCACATCCCGCACGCCGACCGCTACGCCCGCGCCCGGGAGTTCGTCCAGGTGCTGGAGCGGCTGTGGGGCAGCTGGGCGCCGGACGCGGTCCTGGCCGACCGCGAGGCCGGCACCATGATCCGTCCCGGCGGCATCACCCCGATCGACCACGTCGGCGAGCACTTCTCCGTGGCCGGGCCGCTGACCGTGCCGCCCTCGCCGCAGGGACGCCCCCCGATCGTGCAGGCCGGGGCCTCGCCCGCCGGGATCGAGCTGGCCGCCGCGCACGCCGACGCCGTCTACGCCCGCTCCATGTCGATCGACGAGACGCGAGGTGTCTACCGCTCCATCAAGACGCGGGCCGTCGAGCTGGGCAGGGACCCGCACTCGATCAGGGTCCTGCCAGGCGTGGTGCCCTACGTCGCGGCCACCGAGGCCGAGGCCAGGCGGCTGGTGCGGGAGATCGAGTCCCGGTTGGTGACCAACCCCAACGCCCTCACCGCCCTCGGCGTGATGCTCGGCATCGACCTGTCCGGATACTCCCCGGACGACGCCGTCCCCGTGCACCTGCTCCCCGCTCCGGAGGACTTCAACGGCTCGGTCACCGGCTTCGTCGAGCTGCGCACCATGGCCGTCGACGAGGGTCTCACCCTCGGCCGCCTCGCCGGTCGCCTCGGCGGCCTCGCCCCGCTGGGCATGTGGGCGCTCATCGGCAGCGGGGAGCAGGTGGCCGACCAGCTCCAGTACTGGTTCGAGAACGAGGCGGCCGACGGCTTCAACCTGATGATGCCGATCGCCCCCGGCGGCATCGAGTCCTTCGTCGAGCACGTCGTGCCGATCCTGCGGGAACGCGGCCTGGTGCGCGCCGGCTACCAGGGCGCCACCCTGCGTTCCCACTTCGACCTGTCCCTCGACACCCCGTCGCCACTTCACTGAGAGGAAGACCATGACCGTCTCGCCCGAGGACCTGCTCATCGACCCCGAGCAGGCCACCGGAAAACTCGCCGCCGGTGCGCTCTTCGTCGACGTGCGCCGCCCCGAGGCGCGCGCCGAACACGGCCTGCTGCCCACGGCCGTCGCCGTGGAGAAGGTCGACGTCCTGAGGAGTTTCGACCGGGAATCTCCGGAACTGCTGGCCGACGCCGCAAATCCGGACCGGGAGATCGTCGTCTTCTGTTCGTCGGAACGCGGCTCGGGGCCGGTCGTTCAGAAGCTCGCGGAGTTGGGGTACACCAACGTCACCCATATTCTTGGCGGGTTCAGCGCATGGAAGGAACAGGGCTTTGCGACACACCCCCATGACGGCGCGGTCACGGATGCCTGAACACCCGCAGGCACAGCCGTCCGCGTGCGACCGGGCTCGCTGAGGCCCAGGTGCGAATCTCGGCCAAGACCGACTACGCCCTGCGCGCCCTCACGCAGCTCGCGGCGCACGCGGACCGCCCGGTCAGCTCCGAGGAACTCGCGCAAGGGCAGGAGATCCCGCACAAGTTCCTCGAAGCGATCATGGCGGAGCTCCGGCGCACCGGGTTCATCACCAGCCAGCGCGGCACCGGAGGCGGGCACCGGCTCCGCCTCCCCGCAGACCAGGTCGTCATCGCCGACGTCATCCGTGCCCTCAATGGGCCGCTCACCGTCATTCGCGGAGAATGTCCTCAGGACATCGAGTACGGCCCGCCCTCGGAAGGGCTGCAAATCGTGTGGATCGCCATGCGTGCCACCCTCAGGTCCATCCTCGAATCGGTGACACTCGCCGACATCGCCGGGGGAACACTGCCCGGCCGTATTCGCGAACTCGCCGGTGACCCGGATGCCTGGGTGACCCACTGGTTCCAAAGTCCCGGCCAGATTCAGGAAACAGGCCGCAAGGTCTGATCCACGCCGTATTCGAATGTCAGAAGGACGGAACGTCGACATCCTCCCCGCCCTGAAGGGCGGGGTCTCCACGCTGGGGGTATTTGATGAGTGAGAGCCCGACCGGACTGATCGGTGCGGACGAGCTGGCCGAACGGCTCAGGTCTGGGGCGCGGGTCCGGCTTCTCGACGTTCGATGGCAGCTCGGTGACCCGCACGGCCACCGCGCCTACCTCGAAGGGCACCTGCCGGGAGCCGTCTTCGTCGACCTCGACGGCGAGCTGGCCGCCCCGCCCTCCGCCGAGGCCGGACGCCACCCGCTGCCGGACCCGGACGCGCTCCAGCGCGCCGCCCGCCGCTGGGGGCTGGACGACGGCGACGAGGTCGTCGCGTACGACGCCGGTGGCGGCCTGGCCGCGGCGCGCGCGTGGTGGCTGCTGCGCTGGGCGGGGGTGTCCTCGGTGCGGCTGCTCGACGGCGGCCTGCGGGGCTGGACGGAGGCGGGCCATCCGGTGGAGACCGGCGAGGTCCGGCCCGAACCGGGGAACGTGACGCTGGCCTCCGGTGCCCTGCCCGTCCTCGACGCCGACGCCGCGGCCGAGCTCGCCGGCACCGGCGTGCTGCTCGACGCGCGGGCCGCCGAGCGCTACCTCGGCCACACCGAGCCGGTGGACCCGCGCGCCGGGCACATCCCCGGCGCGGTCAACGCCCCCACCGGGGAGAACCTGACGCCGGATGCGACCTTCCTCGACAAGGAGGCGCTCGCCGGCCGCTTCGGCGCCCTCGGGGTGAAGGAGGGCAGCGAGGTCGGCGTCTACTGCGGTTCGGGGGTGACCGCCGCGCACACCGTCTTCGCACTGGAGCGGATCGGGATCCGCGCGGCCCTGTACGCCGGGTCGTGGTCGCAGTGGTCCAACGACCCCGAGCGGCCCGTGGCCACCGGCTGACGGGGACCCGGCACGGGGGCACTCGCCGGGACGACGGGCCGCGTTGTCGCCATCGCGGCCCGCCGACCCGATCGGGTGCCCGGTCTCGTCACGAGCTCCGAGGGGCGCCGGCCGCCCGCTCGTGCTCGGCCTCGGCCACGCGGAGCTTGATTCCGGTGATGAATCGCTCGACGGCGTAGCGGAACTGGCGCGCCATCGTCTGCACACCCGCACCCGGTGCGTATCGCATCAGGTTGGGGTACGGCGGCCCGGAACCCGCGGTCTCGCCCTCCGCCCGAGCCTCGCTGTAGCGGGGATTGCCCGGCGAGGTGCGCTCGCCCGCCACGAACCCGAACAGCAAGGTGATGAGCGCCATGTAGGAGTCGCCCACCTCGTCATCCGGCAGGCCGCTCTCCGCGACGAGCCCGACGAGGGCGTCCGCCACCCTCAAGGTCTCGGGCCCGAGTTCCCAGGCCGCGCGCCAGAGCACGTCGACGAGCGCGGGGCGCGGCAGCAGTGCCTCGTGGCAATGGACGAGGGTCTCGAGCAACCGTACGTCCCAGGTGCCGGCGGCGGGAACGGTGACCTCACGGAGGGTCTCGTCGAGGATGAGCAGCAGCAGTTCGTCCTTGTCCCTGACATGCCAGTAGAGCGTCGACGAGCCGGTGCCCAGTGTGTTGGCGAGCTTGCGCATGGACAGTTTCTCGACACCCTCCGTGTCGAGAAGCCGGGTTCCGGCCCTGATCACGTCCATGCGGGTGAACGTCAGCCGGCCTTTGGCGCGGGCCGAATCCGACCGGCGCCGCTCTGGTTCGAACTCTGCTCGTGACACACGAGCAGTGTACTGTCACTCGACCCGGTTCTCGGCGATCATGTCGTGGCGGCCTCTGCCGGGGGGCGACCCGGGTCCGTCTCCGTACCCGGGTGGCCAGGAGAGCACGGAGACGGGGCGAGGTCAGGCCCCGGTCCTGATCTCCGTCCCCTGGGCGGAGACGAGGCGCCATCCGGCGCCGGAGCCGGCGACGAAGACATGGGTGTACCTGCTGCCGCCGGTGAACGTGCTGCCGTCGGGGTTGGTGAAGTTCATCCCGGTCCGCCCGACGACGATGCCGACATCGCCGATCCGGCGCACGACGGCCTCGTCGGGAAAGGACTGGACGGCCGGGAACCGGACGGCTCCCGACGACACCGCGTCCAGCAGGACGGAGCCGGGTACCGCCGCGCCGTCATTGACGCTGACCAGGATGAAGTCGTCCGCCAGCAGTTCGCTCAGGCGGGCCGCGTCGCCGGCGACCAGGGCGTCGAAGAAACGCCGGTCGTGGTCGAGAAGGGACGCGCGGTCGTCAGGGGTGGCCAGGGTGTTCATCGGACTCCTCTTCTGCGATGGGGAGCGTCACCGCTCCTTGCTGATCGAACAAGCGGGAGCACCCGCCGGTGCCTCCGTGGAAGCGGCGCCGGGGTCGCCCGGCCGCCGTTTGGGAACGCTGATCGTGCTTCTGGAACAATGATATTGACACACGAGCACCGTTCGAGTGATAGTGGGCCCACCTTACCCGCCGCGCCTCCGGGCGGCCAGTCCTCGCTGGTCGAAGCCACGGCCGCGGCCATCTCAGGAGGTTCACATGACCCTTCGCACCTGCGTGCTGGTACACGGCGGCTGGCACGGCGGCTGGCACTGGGACGACGTCGCGGCGAGGCTGCGGAACGCGGGCGCCGACGTCCACGCGCCGACGCTGACCGGTCTGGCCGAGCGGGCGGGTGAGGCCACCGCCCGGACCGACATGTCGACGCACGTCGCCGATGTCGTTCGTGTCATCGACGAGCACGGGCTGGACGACGTCGTACTGGTCGGCCACTCCTACGGAGGGATGGTCATCACCGGTGTCGCGGCCGAGCGGGGCGATCGGCTGGCCGAGCTGGTGTACCTGGACGCCTTCGTGCCCCAGGACGGCCAGTCCGTGGGCGACCTGCTGGGCCCGGACTTCACCGCGGCCGCCCGGGCGTTGGCCGAGGCCGCGGGCACCCCCTCACTCATCCCGCCCATGTTCCCCGTCGAGGACACCACCGGCTGGTCCGGCGAGCGCGCCGCCGCGATCGCGCGGCGGCTGACCTCGCACCCCATCGGCACGATGGAGGAACCGGTACGGGCGCCGGCCGAACCGGCCGCCCGCCGTACCTTCGTCTACTGCAACGCCCGCCCTCTGGGGATCGTGGAACCGTACGCGAGCGCGGCGCGCGAGTCGCCGGACTGGGACTACTACGAGCTGGCCGGCCCGCACGACGCGGTACGCGTCATGCCGGCCACGGTCGCCGGGTTGATCGAGTCGCTCGCCTCCTGACGCGAGAGATCCCCGCACCACCACGGTCGTGGCCATGGCGGCCACGAATCCCCACCACCCCTGCCTTTCGAACAGGCCCGCCAGACTCAGATGGAGATTCCGCGATGACTCCCACACCGTACGCGCACCCGGCCGGCGAGGCGGGAGAGCCGAGGCCGCCGCTGACCCGATCCTGGTGGCCCGCCGAGGTGACGTCGCCGCTCGCCGACCTCACCGTCGGCGCCGCGCTTCGCGCCGCGGCGCAGGACAGCCCCGGCTCCGTCGCCCTCGTCGAGGGCGTACCCGACGCGGCACGACGCCGCCGGTGGACGTTCGCGCAACTGCTAGAGCAGGCGGAGGCCGTCGCCCGCGGCCTGCTCGCCCGTTTCGGGCCCGGCGAGCGAGTCGCCGTCTGGGCCGACAACCTGCCCGAGTGGGTGCTCCTCGAGTACGGCGCCGCGCTCGCCGGCATCACCATCGTCACCGTCAACCCGGCGCTGCGCGCGGAGGAACTGCGTCACGTCCTCAGGCAGTCCCGGGCGGCCGGGGTGTTCCTGGTTCCCGGCTACCGTGGCTCCGATCTCGCCGGGATCCTGGCGAAGGTACGCCCGGACCTGCCCGGCCTGCGGGAGGTCGTCAGTTTCGCGGACTGGGACCGGTTCCTGTCGGCCGGGCGGCCGGACACCCCGCTTCCCCGGGTCGACCCGGGCAGCGCCGCGCAGGTGCAGTACACCTCGGGAACCACCGGGACCCCGAAGGGCGCGGTGCTGCACCATCGCGGGATCGTCAACAACGCCCGCCTCTACGCCGAGCGATGCCGGCTCACTCCCGGCGGGGTGCAGGTGAGCCCGATGCCGCTGTTCCACACCGCGGGCTGCGTGGTGAGCGTGCTCGGCGCGCTCGCCGTTCGCGGGACGCTCGTGCTCCCGTCCGCCTTCGACCCGGCGCTCATGCTGCATCTCGTCGAGTCCGAGAGGGCGGACACGCTCATCGGCGTGCCCACCATGCTCATCGGGATGCTGGACCACCCGGAGTTCGCCCGCACGGACGTGTCCGGGCTGACCCGGGTGATCTCCGGGGGAGCCGTGGTGCCGCCCGAACTCGTCCGGCGTATCGAGACCCGGACCCCCGCGGTCGTCAGCGTCCTCTTCGCCCAGACGGAGGCGTCGCCGGTCATCACCGCGACCTCGTCCGAGGACGGCGGGCAGGACCGGATGGAGACCCTCGGCCGTCCCCTGCCCCACACCGAGGTGCGCATCGTCGATCCCTCCGACGGCACGACCCTCCCCGTCGGCACCGTCGGAGAGCTGTGCACCCGCGGGTATCACGTCATGACGGGTTACTTCGACGACGCCGTGGCCACCATGTCGGCCATCGACGCCGACGGCTGGCTGCACACCGGCGACCTGGCCAGCATGGACGAGCGCGGCTACTGCCGTATCGAGGGACGCCTCAAGGAAATGATCATCCGAGGCGGCGAGAACATCTACCCCCGCGAGATCGAGAACGTCATCTTCCAGCATCCCGACGTGGCCGACGTGGCCGTCGTCGGGGTACCGGACGACACGTGGGGTGAGCAGGTCGCCGCCTTCGTCCGCCCGGCGCCCGGTCGTACGCCGGACGTGGCGGGGTTGCGCGAGTACTGCCTGGCCCGGCTCGCTCGCCACAAGGTCCCGAAGCAGTGGTCCGTCGTCGAGGCGCTGCCGCTCACGGCGTCGGGCAAGGTGCAGAAGTTCCGGCTGCGCGAACGGCTCACGGGGGAGCGGACGCACCGGTCGTGAGCACGTGCCGGCGGCGACCGGTCGAGCCGGTCGCCGCCCGCGTGTCCCGGTACAGGGAAGTATCCAGACCGTCCGTGCCGTCCCCGCCGGCGAACACCGACAGGAGTGCGATGTGATCAAGCTGTTCACGCTGTGGAACCGGCGTCTCGACCAGACCCACGGGGAGGCCGTCGACTACTGGACGCGGGTGCACGCCCCGAAGGTGGTGGAGGCGCATGGTGAACGGTTGCTGCGCTACGCGTGCAATGTCGGGATGCCCGCCGACTATTCCGGCTGGGCCCCGGACGAGGCCCCCGCCTGGGACGGCGTCGCCGAGGGCTGGTACGACGTCGACGACCCGGCCGAGCTCGCCGCTCTGGTCGGCGAGACGTCCGACCGGCTGCGCGACGGCGAGCGAGACTTCATGGGCACCTTCCAGCACATGGCCACCGACCAGCAGGTCCACGTCGACAGGGCGCGTGCCCACCGAGGCGTCAAGGTGCTGTTCATGCTGGCGCGCCGGCCCGACATGACCCCGGCGCAGACGGCGGCCCGCTGGCGCGAGCGGCATATGCCTCTCGTTCGGGACGTTCTCGGCGACACGCTCGTCCGCTACACGACCAACGTCGGCCTGGCCGCCGACTTCCGCGGCTGGTCGCCCTATGAGGCCCCCGCCTACGACGGCATCGCCGAACTGGCCGTCGACAACCCGGTGTCCGACCACATGGCGCTGCTCCAGGCCCGCCAGGACGTCCTGCTGCCCGACGAGCACGTCTTCATCGGCACGTACCGGATGGCGTTCACCCGTGAGGTCCTCGTACTCGGGCGGCCGGACGAGCCTTTGCCGACCACGGCGGGTTGACGACGGGGCTTCCCCCCGGGCCGCGCATGGGACGTCGGCCTTGGGACTCCTGCGACGACGGTGGGGGCCGCCGCGGGAGCCCTGGGCCGGCGTCCTGTGTGACGATCTCCACATGGGCGAAAGTGCCCAAGGCGGTGGCGGACGTGCTCGCCGGGGCGGCCGGGGAAGGCCGCCCGTCTCTCACCTCCTGATCAACAACGCGATCTGGTAGGAGCCGATCCCCACCCCGAACAAGACCAGGTAGGGCGTGTCGACGACGTCGGCGGCGGCGGCGAGCGTCACCGCCGCGGAGGCGATGGTGAGGTTGCCGTAGTCGCTCAGCGTGTCGTGGTAGCGGGCCGGACGCAGGAGATCCCGCCAGTGCTCCAACAGGACGTCGGAGGCCTGGTGGCCGATCACGGTCACCTCCCCGAGGTCGATCCCGTGACGTCCGAGCAGCCTCCGGATCAGGTCCGGCGGCCCGTCCATCCCCGTGGACCGGAACGCTCCCACCCCCGCGTCGGGCTCGATGCGGTAGACGGGCCGGACGGTGTCGCCGGTGTCGCCGGCGTCCCGGCGGACGGCCATCGTCATGGCGCCGTACTCGGTGCTGCGCGTCTCGTGGATCCAGTCGACGATCACCATCCGTTCCGACCGGCGGAGCACGGCCGCACCCGCGCCATCCCCGATCATCCCCGCGTGCGGGTTTCGGGCGTCCACGTGACGGCTCCAGTTCGTCCCGACGCTCACCAGCGCGTGGGTGAAACGCCCGGCCCGCATGGACTCCCAGGCGAGCGCGAGCGCCATGACGAAGGTGCCGAACTCGCAGTTGACCGGCACCACGAGCGCGTGGCTCCCCAGTCCCAGGTCGCGGTGCACGCGGAACAGCCCGTTCGGGCTCAGGAATTCGGAGACCGTTATGTATCCGTACAGGCTGTCGATCTCGTCCACGCGGACACCGGCCTCCTCCAGGGCCCCGCGGCACGCCGACACCGCGAGATCCTCGATCGCCTCGCCGTCCGCCAGGACCCGGCGGCTGCGGGCCCCGCTGAACAGCCCGCTCTCGGCCGAGGGCCCGCTCCCGGTGGAGACCGCCTCCGCGACCGTCGGCGGCAGGGCCGATCCCAGTCCCGCGACGCCGATGCCGGAACGCGTCTCCCCGGTCATCGGGCGTCCCCCGCGACCGCGGCGAACCGCTCACCGTAGGGGGGACTCACCCGGTAGTCGATCTTGACCACGACCACCTGGGGTCGCGACCACCTGGCCGCCGCCGACCTGGCCTCGCCCATCGTCCCCCGCAGGGCTTCGGCCTTCTCGACGACGTAGGCGTCGGCGCCGAGCGCGCGGGAGAACTGGGCGAGATCCACCGCCCCCAGCCCGTAGAAGTCGTCATCCAGGGAGAAACGTCCACCGTTCTGCGCGTGCTCTCCGTGGTTGACCATCCCCAGGTAGCCGTCGTCGAGGACGATGAAGATCGCGCCCACCCGGTTCTTGGCGGCGGTCCTGACCTCGTTGCCGTTCATCAGGAACGCGCCGTCGCCGACGAGCGCGGTCGCGACACGGTTGCCGTCACCGATCCTCCCGCCGACGGTCGCGCCGCACGACCAGCCCATCGACGACAGGCCGCACGGGTAGAAGACGCGGGTCGGCGGATCGATCACCAGATGGTGGGTGGCCCACGCCGTGCAGTTGCCCATGTCGATGTACAGGTCGTCCTGACCGGTGAGCAGGTCGTTGAGGGCGAGCATCACCGCCGCCGGCGACACGCCCATCCCGCTGTCACGGGGAAGCGGCACCGGCGTCGGCCGCGAGGAGGAGGGCGAGAGCGTGGGTGCCCGCTTCACCTCGCCCAGCCCGGGCAGCTCGCGGCGCAGACCACGCAGGAAGACCTCCGCGTCGGCCTGAATGTGCTCGCCGCCCCTGAGGAACTGACCGAAGACCGTGGGATCCAGGTCGACGTGGAAGTACGACGAGACGGCCGCGAGATCGCGGTCGAAGCTCCTGGTCGCCCATTCCCCCAGACCGCTGCCGATCACCAGGAGGGCGTCGACCCCCGCCGCGGCGTAACTCGCCGCCCGCTCGCTGCCCGCCGTCCCCAGCACGCCGAGGCAGAGGTCGTCGCTCTCGGGGAAGACGCCCTTGGCACGCATGCTGGTCACGACGGGAACCCCCAGTGTGTGGACGATTTCCCGGAGCGCCGACTGATCCGAGCGCAGCGCCTGCCGCGCTCCGTTCCCCAGGAAGATCAGGGGACGTCGTGCCTGCGAGAGCGCTCCGAGGACGCGCCGCGCCTCGGCGGGGTCGAGTTCCATGCCGGGCCGCCGGGCCACCACGGTGGGCTTCTCGTCCCCGACCGGCATCCGGGCGATGTCCGCGGGAACCGACAGGTACGCGGCGCAGGGGCGGGGACCGGTCGCGACGTTGATCGCCTGGGAGAGGATTCGGGGAAAGGAGCCCGGGTCGCTCAGGCCGGTGGAGAACCCGGAGACGTGGGAGTACATCGCGGTCATGTTGGTGCCGAGATCGCTGCTGTCCTGAAGCGCCCTGAGGCCGAAGAGATCCGTCCGGACCTGACCGCCCACCACCAGCAGCGGAACCTGGTCACGGTGGGCGGAGGCGACCCCGGTCAGCGCGTTGAGGGCGCCGGGGCCCGCGGTGACCAGGCACACGCCCAGCTTTCCCGTCGACCGCGCGTATCCGTCCGCCATGAAGGCGGCTCCTCCCTCGTGAGAGGCGATGATGAATTTGATCTTCGGATGTTCTCGCAGTGCCTGAATGAACGCGGATATGTTTCCGCCGGGAATGCCGAAAACCGAGTCCACCCCCAGGACGTCGAGCTGCTCGAGGAGAAATTCGGCCACGGTCAGCTCGCTTACCGAATCTGTTCTGGTGTTCAGCATAACTGTTCCCCCCCGGGAAATGGAGCATTGGGATATCTAACGGGACAACGCGATATCTAACGACATATTCATCATCCGTTCGCCCACCGGGCATCACTCTCCAGGCGGACGCCGGATCACCCGTGCGGGGGAGGGGAGGGCCGCCACCGATCATCCGCACGGTGGAGAGGGGTGCTGTCGCCGGCGGGCGGGAGTCCGTTTTTCCAGGTCAAATGCACGGTGCGGGAATGGCGGCGTGGAGGGGCGCCCGCCGTCGAGGTGACGAACGCCCGGCATGCTCGAAATTCCCGGAGAACATAGAGTTAACAAACAAAGTGTTTATCGGGTGAATGGCGCTGTTTTGTAAAATCCGGAGACGTGAATCACGGAGACGGCCGAGACCGGTGACCTGACGCGTGAGGCCCTTTCCCGCCGCGGCGGCCACCGCCTTCGGGGAAAGGCCTTCCCCGGTGTCCGTCCGGCGCGTGAGGTCTCCCCGTACGGGCCGCCGAATCGGGGCCGCGACGCGGGACGGTTCCGGCGTGGTCCCGGCTCCGGCACGGAACCATGCCCGTCCACGGCGCGGCGGCGGAAGGCGTACCCGGGGCGGATGATGCGGAAGGGGGCATGGGACACTTGTCAGGACGACGGGGCGCGTTGTTGACATCGCAGCCCGTCGGCCCGGGACGATCATGCCCCGTGCCGCGCCTCCTGCCGCCGTCACCGCCGCACAGCGCGAGCGGAGACCCGCGGAGAAGCCTCTCGTGGATCACCCCCCTGTCACGCCCAACGCCCTTGCGCAGCCCAGGGCTCTTCCTTCTTCCTCATCCCTGTCCGAGACCCCCGCCTCCGCTTCCTCAGACGCCTGGCCGGAGGCGCCCGCCCCCCGGCTCGGAAGGGTCTTCGTCGCCCTGCTGCTGGTCACCTTCCTGTCCGCGCTGGACCAGACGATCGTCGCCACGGCCCTGCCCACCATCGTCGGCGAGCTCGGCGGCCTGGAACACATGTCGTGGGTCGTGGCGGCCTACGCGCTCGCCGCGGCGGTCGCGATGCCGGTCTTCGGGAAGCTCGGCGACGCCCTGGGGCGCAAGTCGCTGCTGCTCGGGTCGATCGTCGTCTTCCTGGTCGCGTCGGTGCTGTGCGGCGTGGCCCAGGACATCGTCCAGCTCGTCCTGGCCCGCGCCCTGCAGGGGCTCGGCGCCGCGGGACTGATGATCCTGTCGCAGGCCGTGGTCGCCGACCTGGTCCCGCCGCGCGACCGGGGCAGATTCCTCGGACCGCTGGGCTCGGTCTTCGGCGTCGCCACGGTGGTCAGCCCGCTCATCGGCGGGACGCTCACCGACGGTGCCGGATGGCGCTGGATCTTCTGGCTCAACCTGCCGCTCGGCATCGTGGCGTTCGCCCTCGCCGCCACCTCGCTGCACCTTCCCAAACGGCGCCTTTCGGCCCCCCTCGACGTGACGGGCACCGTTCTGATGGCCGTCACGACGACCGCGCTCGTCCTGATCGGCACCTGGGGTGGCACGCTCCACGGCTGGGCGTCCCCGACGATCCTGGGCCTGGGCGCGTTCGCGGTGCTGGGAACGTTCCTGTTCGTGCTCGCCGAGCGCCGCGCCGCCGACCCGCTCATCCCGCTCGGCATCCTCGCCGACCGTACGGTCCTGGTCGCCGGTGGACTGAGCCTCGTGGTCGGCGCCGGGCTGTTCAGCGTGGTCAGCTACGTGCCGTCGTACGTCCGCATGGTCTACTCGATGAGCGCCACCGCGGCGGGCCTGTTCCTGGTGCCGCTGACGCTCGGCCTGCTCGCGACGAACATCGGCACCGGTCTCCTGATCAGCAGGTTCGGGCGCTACAAGATCTACCCGATCGCCGGCACCGCCCTCGCGGCCGCCGCGATGTTGCTGCTCGGGTCGATGACCACGCAGACGCCCTCGTGGCTGCTGGCCGCCTACCTGGTGCTGCTCGGCCTCGGGGTCGGCTGTTTCATGCAGGTCTCGATCACCGCGGTGCAGATCGCGGTGCCCCAGTCCTCGGTCGGCACCGCCACCTCGACGGTCGTCTTCGTACGGGAGATCGGCGTGACGGTCGGGGCGGCGGTGATCGGCTCGGTGTTCGCCAACCGGGTGGCCGCCGGGCTGGGTCCCGCGCTCGCCGGCGCCGGCGACCCGTACCGCCTGACACCCGAGGCCGCCGCCGCGCTGCCTCCCGCCACCCGCGCGCTCGTCGCCGGGGCGTACGCCGACGGGCTGGTGCCGATGTTCCTGTGGCTGGCGGTGGTGTTCGGGGCGGGTCTGGTGCTGGCGCTGCTGCTCAGGGAACGCCCGCTCACCGGATCGTCCGACACGGCCGCCGAGGGGTAGTCCTCCGCGACGGCCCATCCGGAGTCCGTACCCGGGCGGCGGCCGCGTTGCCGGCCGCCGTGCCGCCGATCGCCCCGACGTCAGGAGCTCGTGAGGACGACAAGTCGCTGGGTCGCCCGGGTCATCGCCACATAGCGGTCGACCGCTCCTTCGACACCGTCGCCGAACGCCTCCGGGTCGACGAGGACGACCAGGTCGAACTCGAGCCCCTTCGACAGCTCCGGAGTCAGCGACCGGACGCGGGGCGTCGCCCGGAACGTGGGATCGCCGATGACACAGGCGATCCCGTCGGCATGCGCGGCGAGCCAGGCGTCGAGGATCGAGCACAGGTCCGAGGCGGATCCGTGTACGACGGGGACGTCGCTGCTGCGGATGGAGGTCGGCACGTTGGCGTCCGGGAGCACGGCCCGGATGACCGGCTCGGCTTCCGCCATGATTTCCTCCGGCGTCCGGTAGTTGATGCTCAGAGAGGCCAGGTCGATCCGGTCGAGCCCGATCCGCTCAAGCCGTTCCCGCCACGACTCGGTGAACCCGTGCCTGGCCTGGGCGCGGTCCCCGACGATGGTGAAGCTCCGGGACGGGCAGCGGAGCAGCAACATCTGCCACTCCGCGTCGGTCAGTTCCTGAGCCTCGTCCACGACGATGTGCGCGAACGGGCCGGCGAGCAGGTCCGGGTCGAGGGTGGGCAGCTCGGACTCGTCAACCAGATTCCGCTGGAGGTCCGCTCGGCGCAACTGCGTCACGAGGCCTTCGCCGTCGTCATCGGCCTCGATCAGGTTGTCGACGACCTGGGCCATGCGCTCGCGTTGGGCGGCGAGAGTGGCCTCGTGGCGGCGCCTGCGTCGTGACGCCTCCGGATCGCCGAGCCGCTGCCATGCCGCGTCCAGGAACGGCAGGTCGGACACCGTCCAGGCCTGGGCGTCCGCGCGCTGCAGTCGCCGGACCTCGTCGAGGCTGAGCCAGGGAGCGCACTTGCGCAGGTAGGCGGGTACCGACCAGAGGTCTCCGACGAGGTCGGCCGCTTCGATCAGCGGCCACGCGCGGTTGAAGGTGGTGAGCAGCTCCCTGTCCTGCAACAGCGACCTGCGGAGCAGGTCGGCCGAGACCTCGCCGTCGTGTTCCCTGCGGTCAACAGGCTCAATCGGCTCGGAGGCGAGAGCAAGCTCTCGCTTCTCTCGCCTCAATCCCCTGTGCTTGTCCGCCAGGATCGTGAGCAGCGCCTCCCAGATCTGGTCGCGCGCCTCGTTGTGCGGGGTACCGGGTTCCGGTGCTTCGAACGCCTCGGCCCAGTCGTCGGCGCTCAGCCAGATGTCGGACCAGTGGGTCGCGACCGTCATCCCCCTGGTGGGCGGATTCTCGTAGAACCCGACGGCCGGCTCGATCGCCTTCATCAGGTCCGCGGACGACTTCAGGCGGGCCACCTCCGGGTCGGACTCGATCGCGGCCGCGGCCCCCTCGGGGACGAGGTCCCGCAGGGTGCAGGTCTGCACGCCCTCCTCTCCAAGGCTGGGGAGGACGTCGGCGACATAGGCCAGGTAGGGCTGGTGCGGGCCGACGAACAGCACGCCGCCCCGGCGGTGACCGAGGCGAGGGTCGGAGTAGAGGAGGTAGGCGGAACGGTGCAGGGCGACGACGGTCTTCCCCGTGCCGGGACCGCCGTCGACGACGAGAGCGCCGCGCGATCCCGCGCGGATGATGGCGTCCTGGTCGGCCTGGATGGTGGCGAGCACGTCTCGCATCCGGGGCGACCGGTTGCCGCCCAGGCCGGCGATGAAGGCGGACTGGTCGTCGAGCGCGGCGTGCCCGTCGAACCCGTCGGAGGTGAACACCTCGTCCCAGTAGTCGCTGATCCGGCCGAGGGTCCAGCGATACCTGCGGCGGCTTGCCAGGCCCATCGGGTTGGCGTGGGTGGCTCCGAAGAACGGCTCGGCCGCGGGGGAGCGCCAGTCGAGCAGCAGCCGACGGCCCTCGCTGTCCGTGAGGCCGAGTCGACCGACGTACACGGGCTCGGGGTCGTCCGCGCCGACCATGTGTCCGAGGCACAGGTCCAGACCGAAGCGACGCAGTGCGCGCAGGCGAGCGGTCAGCCGGTGGATCTGCAGGTCCCGGTCCATCGCCTGCCGGCCTATGCCGCCGGGCGCCCTGCGCTCGGCGTCGAGGCGGCCGGACAGGTCGGCGATCGACTGCTCGAGGCTCTGCGCGATGGCCGCGAAGTGCTGCTCGTCGCCGGCGATCAGCGCCGGGTCGGCCTTGGGGGAGAGGTGTTCGGGAAGGTCGAACGCGCTGGTGGTCAGTGGGTTCACGTCGTTGGCTCCGATCTGAGGTTCGCGACCTTAGATCCAGATTCCGGCGCTCATGAGCGCGGCTGGACTCTGCTGAGAATGGGAACGAGAAATCGCCCCGCCGGTGCGGACCGTGCCGACGACGCTCGCGCCATCGAGCCCATCGGGTAGCGGCTCGGCGAACTCCTCGTCCGGCGGCGCGCAACCGCGCCGCGAGTCCCACCGGTGGTTCGACGTCCCGGGTGGCCCACCCGTCGACAACGACACACGCACGTCGCGGCCCCCGTTTCCGCGGTTTCCGGTCTCGGCCGACGATTCTGCGGCATGACCCGGGTCTTGCCGCAAGCCCCCCGGTGCGCTATACGTTGAAAGTGGAAAGGCGTGGATACTCCCCTTTCCCCTTCGTCGTCCGCTGTTGACGGACGACCTTCCTCGCGAAGCGGCGGCGCGCCGCGTACGGCGGTACCGTCGGCCCAGGGGATCTCCCGTGAACCCACGGACGCAGCCGGGCCCGGGACGAGAGCGGGCGGCGAGGCCGGCTCAAGGCCCGCCTTGCCACTTCCTTTACCGTGGCGTGAGCCCTGTCCTGCCTGCGACTCCCGCCCGGGCGACGCCTTGACCTCGGGTAAAACATCGCGGGAGTCGTACCAACCGGGTCCTTACTTCAAGTAGACAGTAATGAAGGCCCCCCGTCCGGCCCATCTCGTCGGCCGGCTTTCGCCCGCTGGGCGCCGGAGTGTCGGCGCCCGGCGTCGGGCCGGGGCATCGAATGATCAATCGGAAGTCGATCCATCATGAGTGCACACGTTCACGTCCGTCTCGACCACGGCCTGACCATGAACGAAAGGAGCGAACTGGTCGAGCTGAAACGCTGCCAGTGCGGTGCCATGTGGACCACGATCCACTGGGCAGGGGACGGCGACCTGGAGTGACCGGCAGGCCTGCGGCGGCCGGGGACCGCACGCGCCTCTCCCCGCTCGACCGGCCTCCCGCGCATATCCGACCAGGCCGCTGTGGTGGAGGGGAAAGACCGGGGCGCCGGCCTGCTCAGCCTGGCGAGCGGGTCCCCCTCCCGCCAGGACGTGGTCACCTAGGGCTTGAGGTCGAGTCGGATGCGATGGACGGTGCTCAGGAAGCGCTCGAAGCCGGTGACGACCGCCTCGCCGTACTCGCCGGTGTCGCGGACCCGGATCTTCAGGGGTCGCCCGAGATGCTCGGCGGTGATCCGGTAGCGGCCGATGGGCACGTCCAGCACCCCTGAGCCGTCGCCGCTGCGCTCGGCACGGCGGGTGATGACCTCGCCGACCGAGCCGTCGATCAGCGGCCCCTGCGGGGTCAGGGTGAGCGTGACGTCCTCGTCCCGAAGGAAGGTCTCCGGGGCCCGCGGGTCGTAGGACTCCAGATGGAAGAGGACCATGCCGCCGTAGAAGCCCAGCCCGTCGGACCGCTCACCGGTGAGCCGCCAGGTGAAGTCGCGGATCGCGCCGTCCGAACCGGCGAAGGGGACGTCGTCGTGGGGGGTCAGCTCCATCGTGTAGGCACGGCCCTCGAAGCGGCGGGCCACGGTGCCGGTCACCCGGAACGTGGCCACGGCCACGTCGGTGCTCACCCGGTAGCGGCCGTCCCTGTCCGTGGCCACGATCAGGTTGCTGTTGTACAGCAGCTGGTTGTTGGCGACGATCTCCGCGCCCGCGACGGGCCTGCCCGCCGCGTCGACGACCCGCCCCTTGAGCACCCCGGCCTCCCGTCCGGCGTCGACCGTACCCGTCATCCGCTCCCCACCTTCGACCGCGCGGCCGCTCAGGGCCGCGATGAGAACACCCGCGACGATCACCTCTCGCCACCGGTCACACTAGACGAACGATCTTGCAATCGACTTGGAACGGGCGGTCCGCCGACGGATCCCCGGCGAATGCCTCGTCTTGTGTTTTCCCCTGCTCAAGCAGAGAGAGCTGGCACGATACGAGAAACGGCGCACCAAGGCGGATCTCCTGGAGCACGACAGGCCGACGTCGTGGGATTACGGCGTCTACTAAGGAGTCAGAGGATGTCGGAATCACGCTACAGCTGGAACGTCTCTCACCCCGGTCTCCACGAGCTGCAAAGAACCATCGAACCGATCCGGGAGAAGATCCTCGCCCACGACGTCTACAACTCGCTGAACGAGCTCGACGACGTGGTCGTCTTCATGGAGCACCACGTCTTCGCGGTCTGGGACTTCATGTCGCTGCTGAAGAACCTGCAGCGGCGGCTCACCTGCGTGCGGGTCCCCTGGATCCCGCAGGGCCCCCGGACGAGCCGGCGCCTGATCAACGAGATCGTGCTCGTGGAGGAGAGCGACGAACTCGGAGAGGGCCACATCAGCCACTTCGAGCTGTACGTCGAGGGGATGCGGCAGGCGGGTGCCGACGCGCGGCCCATCGAGTCGTTCGTCGGCCACCTGAGAGACGGTGGAACGGTCCAGCGAGGGCTGGAGCTCCCCGGTGTGCCACCGGCGTCCGCCGACTTCGTCAGGACCACCTGGAAGATCATCGAGTCCGCTCCCCTGCACGCCCAGGCGGCGACCTTCGCCTTCGGCAGGGAGGACCTCATTCCGGAGATGTTCGACCGCGTGCTGCGGACGGACCGGCACGCGGAGGCTCTGGAGAAGTTCCGCGACTACCTCTGTCGCCACATCGAGGTCGACGGCGAGCAGCACACGCCGATGGCCATGCAGATGCTGGTCGATCTCTGCGGGGACGACCGGCGGAAGTGGAACGACTGCGCGACCACGCTGCGGGTGGCGCTGGAGGCACGCCATGCCCTGTGGGACGGCATAGCGGGACGTGTCTCCTCCAGCGCCGCTGCCGCCGCTGCCGCCGCTGCCGCG
The DNA here is from genome assembly GCF_040678965.1 of Streptosporangium sp. NPDC049248. Classification (NCBI taxonomy): domain Bacteria; kingdom Bacillati; phylum Actinomycetota; class Actinomycetes; order Streptosporangiales; family Streptosporangiaceae; genus Streptosporangium; species Streptosporangium sp. NPDC049248. The sequence goes on along the minus strand of NZ_JBFAQY010000002.1, from coordinate 445,779 downwards.
AAGACCGCCTGACCGTCGAAGTCCGGGGTGAGGGGATCGCGAGGCCATATCGTGTTTGGCGCGATCCTCTCGGTCGCTTGCGGATTGACACGGAACGATGGGAAGCGAAGATCAGCTATGGACACACAGGTCACCTACCCACACGGCGGCGTCCACGGGGTTTCGAGGGTGCTCTCGGCCACACCGCTGGACGGCGGCTACGGCGTGGTGACGGCGGAGACACCGTTCCATCCCCTGGACCACACCTGGCCGGACCAGCCCGCCGACCGGGGGACCGTGAACGGGCTGCCGGTCGTCGACTGCGTGACCGGCGCGTCGGACGGTGAGCGGCTCTACCTGGGGAAGGAGATCCCGGTACGCCGCGGCGCCGACGGCTGGGAGTGGCTCGTGGTCCACGTGCTGAAGGAGCCGATCGCCGGGGACGCCGAACTGGCCGTCGACGAGGCGTACCGGTCGGCGCTCTCCGCGGGGCACAGCGCGTGCCACCTCACCGCCCTGGCTCTCAACGCGGCGCTGGCCGACCGGTGGCGAAAAGAGGTGGCGCCCGACTCGCTCGGCCGGCCCGACTTCGACCAGGCGGCGATCACCACGTCACGGATCGTGGAACACGGCAGCGACGACGTCTACCGCCTGGGCAAGTCGCTGCGCAGGAAGGGGTTCGACGCCGAAGGCCTCGACCTCTCCGAGCTCACCCGGCGGATCGACGACCAGCTCGGCGCGTGGATCGCGGCCGACGCGCCGATCACGGTGGACAGCCCGTCCCCGTCCCTGTCCGCGCGGCGGATGTGGCACTGTTCGCTGCCCGAGGGCGAGGCGCGAATTCCCTGCGGCGGGACGCATGTCTCGCGGACCTCCGAACTGGGTTCCGTACGGGTCTCCCTCTCCCTCCAGGACGCGGAGCTCACGATGCGGAGCGTCGTGAGCCTTCCCGCCTAGCCGGAAGGCCGGCGACGGGGAGGACCCGGCCGCGGGGAGAGGCCGGCCCGCGGTCACCCCGGGCCGGCTCACCCCGCTCATCTCATCGGTCTTCCCCGCTCACCTGCTCACCGCGGAAGCCAGGGCGCGCACCCGCTCGGCGTTCTGGTCGTGGCCGATGACGACCGGTGGCTCGTTGTACGGCATGGCGTCGGAGGAGCGGCGCAACTTGACGTACTGGCCGCAGGCGTCGACGGCGTAAGGCTCCATGTCGTCCTGGAGCGCGCCGATCACCGTGATCCCGTACGTCTCGCCGATCCGGCGGAACAGTGCCACGGCCTCCCGGCGATGCTCCTTGCCGAGGTTGCGGCCCAGCTCGTCGAGGACCAGGCACAGGTGCCCGCCACCGGAGGACGCGATCGCCGCCGCGCAGACCAGTTTCACCGCCTTCTCGTCCATCAGCGCGGTGTTGGCCCGCCGGTTGTACGGCACGAACCCCTGCCCCTCACCCCTGCGCCACTTGGGCGTCACCCGCCACGCCCAGCGCTGCTCGGGGTCGGCTGGCGCGGGCGGCACGGGGAACTCCAGCGTCGCGCCGTAGCCTCCGTAGGAGGTGTCGAGCTTGTCGAACTCCTCGGCCACCCGGGTCAGCCGCGCCTTGATCGCGGCGGTCAGCGCGGCCCGGTGCACGGCGGTGGACTGCGCGGCCTCCTCGGCGCCCTTGGCGGCGGCCGTCAGGTCACGCTGCCGGGTGGTGATCTGCGTCTCGATCTGGCGGCGCCGGTGCCGTTCGTACTCCTCCTGGCCGCGCAGGTAGGACGCGAGCGCCGAGCACACGCCGGGGAACGTCGCCTGCTCGCGGGCGGTGCGCCCGGCGCCGGGCGCGGTCCGCTCCCGGACCAGGAAGCGCAGTTCCTCGGGCATCTCCTCGTCCGCGCCGGGGGACTCGCCGGGGAAGGTGTCGCGCAGTGCCTCGTCCAGGCTGCGCTCGGCGGCCCGCCACCACTCCTCGGCCGTCAGCGGGCGTTCCTGCTCGTCCAGGGCACCCAGCCACTCGCGGGCACCGTCGACGGGGCCGCCCCAGTCGCCGGCCAGCGTGTCAAGCCTGAGCGCCTCGCGGTCGGCGGTGATTCTCGCCGCCTGCTCGGTGGCCTGGTCTCGGTCGGACTCGTGCCTGGCCCTGCGGCCCTCCAGGCGCTCGACCTCCATGCTCCTGGTGCGGGCACGGAAGTCCAGGGTGCTCGCCCGGCGCTCGGCCTCGCCCACCTTCGGCGCGACCTCGGCCAGTGCCTCGATCAGCTCACCGAGCGCCTTCCGCCGCTCGGCCAGCCGCCGTTCGATGTCGGCCAGTTGCACCGACGCCTTGGCCCCCTCAAGCCGCCTGCCCGCCTCGGCCACGGCGTCCTCGGCGGCCCGTACGGCCGCCGCGGCGCTCTCCTGGGTGTCGCGTGCCCGGTGCAGCCGCTGCTCGGCGGCCTTGATCCGGGCCTCCCTGCCGGTGACGGCCACCTCGAACGACCCCACGACGGTGACTCCCGCCGCACTGACCAGCACCGAGCCGGGCAGTGCGTCCAGCGCCCGCGACGCGGCCTCCAGGTCGGCCGCGTCGACGATCACCGCGTGCTCGTGCGGCCACCCGCGAGAGCCCAGCGCGGGTGCTTTCCGCCCGGCCTCGTCCTCACGGGCCTGTTCGGCGACGTCGATCGCGTCGAGCAGGCCGGTCGCTCCGACATTCGCCTCGGCGAGCGCGTTGAGCTGGGCCGCCGCCGGCCCGCCCTCGGCGTCGTCCAGCGCGGCTTTGGCCCCCTCGACCTCGCGGTCGGCCACGCCCAGCGCTTTCAGCACCTCGGTCAGCCGCGTCCTGGCCTCGGCCAGCTCCGCGCCCGCCGCCGCCGTGTCGCGTCCGTCGGCCAGGCGGCGTTGCTCCTCAAGCCCGGGAATCCAGCCGCGCAGGTCGTCCACCGAGTTCTCCGCCACCGCCCGGTCGGCGTCCAGCTTCGCGGCGCGTGCCTGCAGGGTGGCCAGCTCCCTGCGAGCCTCGGCCAGGCCGCGCTCCAGCGTGTCGTCCTTGAGGGTGGCGATCTCCGCCCTGATCTCGCCGATCGCCTCCGTGGCGCGCTCGGCCGCCGCGCCGGCCCGTTCCAGCTCCACCGCCAGCGCCTCGTCCCGCTGCCCCGCGTCGGCGAGCCTGCGCGCCAGCCGTCCCCGCCAGCGGCGCATCGCCTCGGCCAGCCGGACACGGGCCCGGTCACGCCGGTCGAAGGTCTCCAGGAGCGTACGGGACTCGTCCTCGAACTCCCGCAGCAGTTCCATGGCCCGTGTCGCGCGCACCCGCCTGGCGTGCTCGTCGCGGCGTGCCTCCCGCTCCTGGTCGAGCTCGGCGTCCAGGCCGGTCAGCGCGGCGATCGCCTCGAAGACCCGCTCCGGGGAGATCTCGTTGAGCGGCTGGGAGAGCAGGTTGGTGGCGACCTTGCTCCGTACCGAGGTGGACAGGAACGACACGCACCTGACCCGGTCGCCGTACAGGAACCTGGTCAGGTCGCGCGCCACCACGTCACGTCGTCCCGCCGAGCGGGGCAGTGCCGCCCACAGCGCGTCGGCCCGCGTCACCCGCTCCGCCTCCGAGGCCGCCGACGCCAGGTGCACCCCCGGGGCCCACCTGATCTCCAGGTGCGGGGCCTCCTGGTTGACCCGCAGCCACACGGTCACCGCGTCTCCCAGGGAACCGGTGCGCGCCGGATCGGCGTCCGGAGAGTCGCCGTCCGGAGAGTCGCCGTCCGGAAGGCGGGGCCCCGCGGAGCCCGTGTGCACGGAGCCGGTCGGCGCGAAGACACCGACGATGTAGCCGTGGTCGGCGCTGGCCCAGGTCCGGCCGCCCCCGCCCGCGGCGAGTTCGGCGTTGAACAGCAGCTCCGACACCGACTTGGCGCCCGAGGCGAAACGCCACTGCTCGTCTCCGAGCAGCGCTGTGATCATCGCGATGAACGACGACTTGCCCGCGCCGTTGGAGTCCTTCGGACCGGCGCCCGCGACCACGATCAGCGTGCCCGGCACGGTCGGCACCGGGTGGGTCGAGAGCCGGGAGATGTTGACCGGCTGCACGGCGACCAGCACCCGGTCGCCCACCACGTTCTCGGTCGGAGCGGTGGCACGGATCTCCACGGGGACCAGACTCGCCTGCGTCCCGACAGAGGTCTCGGCTCGGCTTCCTCCGGCCGGCGTGTCCCCGGCCGGAGCGTTCGCACCCCGGCCGCCCTTGGCCGAGGTGTTCCCGGCTCCGGCCTGGACGGCTTCGCCCGTGCCCGTTCCCGCGCCGGCGGCCTTCACGCGGCTCCCCCGTGAACTCTTCGCGGCCTGGTTCCGCTGGTCGGTCAACCCCGTCGTTCCTTTCTTCCGTCCCGTTCCCGATACCGGGGACACCGCGTCCTCGGCACCCCCCGCCGGGGCCGACTCATCGCGTACTGTGGTCGCTTCACTCCCGCTCACCGCCGGTTGGCCCGTACGGCCGCGGCCAGCGGGGTGTGCGGCCCCGCCGCGAGGATCAGTTCCTCCTGCAGGCGCCGCCTGGCCTGCGGGGTCAGCCGGTGGAACTGCGGCCCCGGCACGTACCCGCCGGCCTCCTCGCCCGCCTTCACCTGGGTCACCAGACCCGCGTGACGCAGGGTGCGCAGCGCGGCCTCCAGCTCGCCGATCGGCAGCTTGGTGTGCCGCCGCAACTCGTCGATCTGGGCCGGGAACGGCGAGAGCCAGCTGTCGGTGGGCAGCAGGCCGTCGGCCCTGGGAATCGCCACCGAGTGGATCAGCACCAGCACCAGCACCGCCCGCCCGGCCTCGTCCAGCGCCGAGCCCGCCTGCGCCACCGCGCCCGCTCCTGGCGCCGTCACCGTTTTCGAAGCCGTGCCCGTGCCGAGTGTCTCGGCCGCGTAGCCGGAGATCCACGACTCGCGGTCGTGGATCAGGACCCGGCCGCGGCGCTCCAGCATCTCGGTGAGCGTGCGGCGCAGCACCGGGTCGCGCAGTGCGGAGAAGCGGGCCTCGTGCACCGGCTCGGCCGCGTGCTCCACCGCCATGAACGCCGCCACGATCTCGGCCCTGCGACGCTCGTCGAACGGGCCGAGCAGATCGCTGTCCACCTCGTCGGGAATCGTGACGCTCGCCCCGGCGTCGGCGTTCTCAGGGGCACCGGCAAGGCCGTCGTCGACGACCGGGAGCACCTCCGTGCCGCCCGGGGTCTCCTCCGCGGTGGGCAGGCGGCGCATCAGCTCCCGCAGCTGGGCGTGGGACGCGGGGGGCCAGGACGCGCACCGGGGGCCGAGCCGGACGAACCCGTCTGCGACCTCCAGCCAGGCCGAGTCGTGCAGGCGGCGCAGCGCGCCGATCGCCCAGTTGCGCATCAGATCGTCGCCGCGCCCGATCAGGGCACGGTACGTCGACAGCACGTCGTCCACCGGGGCGGGGGTGCCGGGCCACGGGTCGGTGGTCAGGTCGCTCCAGCAGCATCGCAGCGCCGCGGCCAGCACCCGCCGGGTCTCGCCGGATCGTTCCACCGGGACCGGCGCGACCTGGTACTCCTCCAGGAGCGAGGGGGTCGCCCCGTCGGGCCAGACCGGCAGCGCCATGCCCGTCCCGTCCCCGCGCCCCAGCCGCGCCATCCCCGCCGGGGCCGCCTGCCCGGCGCGGAGCGCGAGAGGCCCGACCGACCTGGCCCGGACGTGTGCCGTCGCGGGCGGCTCGGCCTCCGAGGCTCGCGGGTAGGTCTCGGCAGTACGGACGGACGCCGTCGCGGACGTTTCAGGTCCGGTCTCCCCGGTCGTCACCGGGTCTTCGGGGCCGGTGCTCGCCGGTTCGGTCGCCAAGGCCGGTACGCGTCGCGGATCAGCCGACACCGCCGGTCCTTTCCAGGTGGCCGTGGGAGAGCCAGGCAGGCTCGGCGCCGGGGGTGGCGGTGAGGCCGTCGGACCAGCGCAGGCGATAGGGGGAGTCGGGGCGCAGGTCGGCCGAGACGAGGTCGGCCAGCAGGCGGCGGGCGGAGACCCACTCGCCGTCGGCGGTGAGCAGCTCCTCCAGCCGGGCGGTGGAGCGCCCGGCGAGGGCGGCCTCGGCCACGGTGCTCAGATGGTCGAGGCCGTCGGCGGCGGGGGCGTGGGCGTCGGCGGGGCCGGCGTCGGGCAGGGCCGAGCGCGGGGGAGTGGGCTGGGCGGGTGCCGGGCGGGGGCTCTCGTCCACGGCCCTGACGATCGCCGCCGGGTCGTGCCAGGGGGCTGGGGCGTCGAAGACGAAGCCGTCGAGCACCGAGGCCAGCCGCTCCTTGCTCGCGGTCTGCGCGAAGGTGCGCCAGAGCTCCGCGGGGAGCAGAGTCAGGTTCCTCGTCGTACCCGCGGAGTCGGCCAGGCGCCCGGCGGCGCGGCGCGAGGCGTCGCTGTAGGAGTAGATCGCGGCGCGCAGTTCGGTACAGGTGCGGTCGAGGTCGGGCCAGCGGGTGAGGATGGTGCCGTGCAGGTTCTGCGCCCGCCGGGCGATCTCCTCGGTGCCCCACAGCTTGGGCGCCTGCTCGCGTAACTCCTCGATGGTGCCGCCGGTCAGCGTGATCAGCTCCAGGGCCCAGAGCCGGAAGGCGCGCGAGAGGTTCTGCGCGCTGGTGCGGGCCTCCTCCATCGTCGTGCGGGGGTCGGCCACGTTGAGGTCTTCGAGCGCGAGCAGCCGGTGCATCTCCGACTGGCCGCCGTCGTCCATCATCCGCCGGATGAACATCAGCCCCACCACACTGGTGAACGACGCGCGGTAGCGGAGCTGGTTGGGCTTGGGGAACACCTCGCGGATCGCGCCGAGGCCCCGCAGGACCCGGAGCCGGTTCTCGAACCGGTCGAGCGGATAGGCCCGGCAGACGTGGCGCATCTGCTCGTGGGTCAGCCACTCCTCGCCGGCCTCGGCGAACGCCGCGAACAGGGTCTCGGCGATGTCGACCAGCGCGGGGTCGTCCACCACCGCGCCGCTGTCGCGGGCGAGCGCCGCGAACATGCGGCGGTAGGTCGAGAGCACGGCCTCCTCGGTGAGGGCCGAGTCGAGCGTGAGCTCATGGTTCGTCTCTGGCACGCGCCCTACCGTAAGGCTTGCATCCGACATCCCCGACCCGCATCAGCGGAAAGCGCAGGTGGGACGGCCGACCGTAACTCTCTCGCCGACCTTCTCACGGCCTGTCGCAGGGGTCCCGGATAACGGAGCGGGAGCGCGCTCATCATCGTTCCACAACTATTCGCAACTTTCAGGACAGATCGCAACATCCGACGTACGGTCGGAGGATCAACCCCCCGCGGTGACGAGGTGACGGAGATGGCGACCTCCACAGCACGCATCGACGAGGCCAAAGGCATTCTCGCCGCCAGGCTCAGGGCGCTTCGCGCCGACGCCGGGCTGACCGGGCGAGCGCTGGCGGCCAAGACCGGCCTGGACCACACCAAGATCTCCAAGATCGAGAACGCGGTCCAGATGCCCAACCAGGCCGACATCCGGACGTGGTGTGAGGCCTGCGACGCGGACGAGCAGGTGGTCGACCTGATCGCGGCCGCCCAGAACATCGACGCCATGTACACCGACTGGCGCCGCCTTGAGGAGAGCGGCCTCGGCCACGTACAGCGCTCCTTCCAGCCGCTGTACGACAGGACCCGCCAGTTCCGCGTCTGGCAGCACTCGGCCGTCCCCGGCCTGCTCCAGACCGGCGACTACGCCCGCGGCCACCTGCGCGCCATCATCGACTTCCGCGGCATCCCCGACGACATCGACGCCGCGGTCGCGGCGAGGTTGAAGCAACAGGAGATCCTGCGCAACGGGAACAAGCGGTTCGCGTTCGTCGTCGGCGAGCAGGCACTCCGCACCCCGCTGGTCGGCCCGGCGGAGATGGCCGCCCAGCTCGACCGGCTGGCGGAGCTGACCTCGGGCGTCGCGAACGTGTCCTTCGGCATCGTCCCCGCGACGATCAGGCCGCCGCTCATGCCACCGGAGAACTTCTGGATATACGACGCCAACCGGGTCCGCGTCGACACCGTGCCGGGCCAGATCCAGCACAAGGCCCCGAGCGACGTGGGCGTGTACGAGAAGGCGTTCCGGGCCCTGAGCGGTGCCGCGGCCTACGGGCAGGAGGCCCGCGTCCTGCTGCGGGCCGCGGCGGCCGCGTTCGGCGAGAGGTGAACTCGCAACATCGCGCAACACCGTTGAGGCAGGCATCTCATGATCTCTAATCTCGCGAGCGTGACCGTTGATCACACATCCCCCGAAGATCTCGCGCCTCACCCGGCCGAACTCCGAGCCCGTGAACTGGCGGCCCTGCTGGCCCGGTCCCACAACATCCCGGCGGACGTCCACCGGCTGCCGTCCGGCAAGATAGTCGTCTCCGTCTACTACGGGCTGGTCGCCCGCCTCGACGACGCCTGCCGCTTCTGGTGGGTCGTCCCGGCCTTCACCGACCGGCACAGACCGCTGTGGACGAGTGCCGCCACCCCGGTCGCGGCCGCGTTCCGGATCGCCGCCCACTACCGGGAGATACGGGCCCACCCGCTGACCCACCTGATAGGCGGCGGCTACCTGCTGACCGACGTCCTGCTGGAACACCACGCGGCCGTCGCCCCGGTCTGACGCCGCCGGGACCTCCGCTCAGCGGGCCGGGCAGGGCGGCCGGTAGCCGATGTCAGGTATGTACAGCCCCCATTCCTCCCGCGTCAGGGCCATACCCGTGGTGTCGCATATGCGCTTGACCACGGTGGGGATGTCGATCACGCGGAGCCGGACGGAGTTGTCGTGCGAACCGGTCACCAGGCCACGGCCGTCGGGGGTGAAGGTCAGCGCGGCGACCCTGGAGGAGTGCAGTCCGAGGATCGTGGTGAGGATCGGCCTGGCGGGATCCGACACGTCCCACAGCCGGGTCACGGAGTCCCCGGCCCCGGTCACGACACTCCGTCCGTCCGGACTGAACTCGACGTCCCAGACAAGATCCGTGTGTCCCTTGAGAATCCCCGAGGGGATGGGGCGACCCGGATCGCGCACATCCCAGATCCGGGCGGTTCCATCACCGGCACCCGTCGCCAGCAGATCTCCGTTCGCGGAGAAGTCGACGGTGTCCACCAGCGCGGAATGACCTTCGATGACGCCTCGCTCGTCCGGGTGCGCGGGATCCGACATGTCCCACAGCCGTACGGTCCGATCCCCCGACGCCGTGGCCAGCAGGGAGCCGTCCGAGGTGAAGGCCACGTCCAGCACGGAATCGGAATGCTTTCGGATGACGGTGAGAACCTTCGGCCTGGCAGGACTCCGCACGTCCCACACTCGGGTGGTGTCGTCCTCCGCGCCACTGACCAGCGTGCGACCGTCAGGACTGAAGGCCACGGCCATGACGGTCTTGGTGTGCCCTTTCAGCGCGGCCAGCTTGACGGGCTTGGCGGGAGCGGTGATGTCCCAGAGCCAGATCTCGTTTCTGACCGTGCTCGCCAGGGTGTGACCATCCGGGCTGAACTTCACGTCGAGCAGGTAGACGTCTCCCGCCTTCGTCGTGCTCAACAGCGTGGGATGTGAGAAGTCCCTGATATCCCAGAGTTTCACGGTGCTGTCCGCTGCGACGGATGCCATGGTCCGCCCGTCGGCGGCGACGTCGACGCCGTACACCAGGTCCTTGTGCGACTCCAGCTTCGGCTGGAACTCGACACGGTCAGGATCATGAACGTCCCAGAGCCGGACACTTTGGTCTGCCGCGGCCGAGGCGAGGAAGCGCCCGTCCGGGCTGTAGGCCACTGACTGGACAGACTCGCCGTGGCCTATGAGCACCTGCCGCTGCGAAACGTGCGCGTAGTCCTTCACCTTCCACAGGGTGATCGAATTGTCCGTCGAAGACACGGCCAGCGTACGTCCGTCGGGACTGAAGGCGAGATCGGAAACGGGAGCGACGGCTCCCTGGAGGGTCGCGCCGTCGAGCGGGGCACGGCTGAGATCGCTCACATCCCACAGTTTCGCCGTGTTGTCGTCGTAGGCCACCGCGAGGATCTTCCTGTCGGGACTGAACTTCACCGCGTGGAGCGCACCGCCCGGGTGCACGCGCACGCCCCCGAGGAAGGATGGTCGCCGCTTGTCCCCGGTGTCCCACAGCCGCACCGTCTGGTCCTCGGACGAGGAGGCCAGGACATTGCCGTCCGCACTGAAGTCGATCGACTCGACCTGCTTCTCGTGTCCGGTCAGTTCCGCCAGGCGGCTTGGTGTTCCGGGGGTGCTCGTGTCCCAGAGCTCTATCGCACCGTCGGCGAACGCGATGGCCAGCACGTCCGCCGCCGGATCGAACGCGACCTCGCTGACAGCGCTCTCCCGCCGGTGCACGGTCGCCGTGAGGGCCGGGTGCCTCGGATCTCCGATGTCCCACAGGCGCACCGTGTCGTCCGCTGAACCGGTCGCCAGCAACGATCCCGATCGGTCGAACGCCACCGAGGACACTCCCTTCCCATGTCCTTCGAGCACCGCCAGCTGCGCAGGCCGGGTGAGGTCGCCGACATCCCAGATTCTCGCGGTCCTGTCCGCCGAGCCGGAGGCGACGAGCCTGCCACCGGGACTGATCGCGACGGTTCCGGTGAAGCCGGAGTGGCCGAGCAGTCTGGCACCGATGGTGTAACCCAGCGAGTCCACCATCGCGCCCCGGGCCTCCGGAGTGTCGGACAGGTTGTAGGCGGCCAGTGCCAGTTGCCCGGAGAGCGAGGTGTCGTTGAGCCGTTCGACGGCGTCCGAGACCTGTCGTGAGATCGCCGCGTCTCGCTGGCCGGTGGCCAGGTCCCTCTGGTCGTCGGCTATCCGGGACTGTTCCCGGGCGACGGCGCTCTGCCGCAGTGCGTAGCCGCCCGCTCCCACGGCGGCGACCAGCAGCATGGCGAGGGTCACGATGACGCTGAGCGTGATCCTGCTCCTCCGGCGGGCTCGGCTCACACTCGCGGCGAGAAAGGCGTGCTGGAGGGGACCGAGCTCACTCTGGCGGCCGCTTCCGACGGCCTCCTGGGCTGCCACCAGGCGGTTGTCCACGTAGAGGTAGGCGGGATCACGGGACTGTCTCCGCCATGTTTCCGCGTCCTCGGACAGCCGTTGCCGTACCAGCAGCCGCGCGCGGTCGGCGGTGATCCAGCCCTGCAGCTGCGGCCACCCGCGAATGAGGGCCTCGTGGGTGAGCTGGACGGAGTCCTCGTCGACGATCACCAGGCGCGCCTGCAGAAACGTGTCGAGGACGCGGCGGGTGACCGGGTACTCGGGGTCGTCCGGCTCGGGCAGCACGTCGTCGATGAGCACCCGGCGGCGGGTGTCGTCGGTGCCGTCGCCGAGGCGTACCAGATGCAGGAGCATCTCACGGGCGATGAGCTCTCCGCTCGGGCCGACGACCCGCATGACGGTGTCCGCGGTCTGGGCGAGCGACTGGGCGATGCCGCCTGACGCCCGGTATCCCGCGAAGGTCAGCACCCCGTCCTGACGACGTTGCCAGGTGGTGAGCAGGGCGTGGGACAGCAGAGGAAGGCCGCCGCCGGGCCCGGACGCAGCCTCCGAGGAGGCTCTCCCGATCCCGAGGTCCTCCAGCAGCAGATCGACCAGACCGGGCTGGATGGTGAGCCCCGCCAGCGTGGCCGGCCTCTCGATGACGTCGCGAAGCTGGTCCTCCCCCATCGGGGGAACGATCTCCGGCCGTTTCGTGGCGTCCAGCAACTCGGGGTAGGCGGCGCAGTGACCGAAGAAGTCCGCACGCAGGCCGATGACCACGGCCGCGGCGGGTGGTGTGCCGTTCCCGGCCTCGCACAGGGCGGCCAGCGCCCGGATGAAGGCGAGCCGCTGCTCCTCGTCCTGACAGGCGGTGAAGACCTCTTCGAACTGGTCGACGACGACGACCGGCCGACGCTCGGGAGTCGTTTCCGGAACGAGCCTGCCGAGCTTTCCCATCGGATCCGAACCCGGTGTCAGGTAGACGCGGGGCGAGGCGGTGGGCAGGGCGGCGATCAACCCGGCACGCAGCAGGGAGGACTTGCCCGCTCCCGACGGGCCGGTCACCAGCAGGGGCCCACCGGTCCTCTGCTGCGCACGCAGCCGTTCGAGAAGTGTATGGGTGAGTTCTTCCCTGCCGAAGAAGAACGCGCTGTCCTGGGGGCCGAAAGACGCCAGCCCTCGGTAGGGGCTCTCGGTGTCGTCGGCGGGCCACGGTTCCGGTGTCGCGGGTGCCTGCGGGGGCCGGTAGGCGGGGTTGGGGGCCAGCACCTCCTGGTCGCCGAGGTCGGCCGCCTGGCGGCGCGGCTGGGGCAGGCCCTTGTCCGGCAGGGAACGCGCCAGGAACCGGTAGACGTAGTCGAGGGTCAGCCCCGGGGGCCCTGTCGGTTCTCCCTCGGTCAGCAGCCTGATCAGCTCACCGCTGAAGGCCGTGTGCGGCTGCCCGACCGGGGCCCAGGCGGTCTCCGTGCGGCTGGTCGAGGTCAGCAGGTAGGCGCCGGCCTGCCTGGTGACGGTGAAGGCGTCGTCCGCGGCGCTGCCGGACACCCCGTGGGCGCGACCGGAGAAGCAGCAGTCAAGGACGACGAGGACCAGCCGGGCCGTGCTGCGCAGCAGCAGCCGCTGGACCGTGGAGTACGGCAGGGCCTGGTATTCGGGAGGTGTGCCAACCGTCAGGTCCGTCGTCGCCCGGGTCGCCAGATGGAGTTCGTTGGCCGGGCTGACCAGACCGTGTCCCACGTAGTAGAACACCAGCACCTCGGTCGCCTGCCGGGCCGCGTCGTCGAGAAGGCCGGCGAAGTGCTGCGGATCCGCCGGGTCGACGCACCTGGTGAGCCGCGCGGGATCCAGGCCCGCCCGGTCCACCAGGCAGTCCCCGAGGTCGGCAACCGTCGTACGGCTCGCCGGCACGGGGGACAGGCGTGAACCGGGCACGTAGTCGCCCGAACCGACGATCAGCACGCGCGTCCCCTCGTGGGACAGCAGGCTCACCGCTCGAGCTCCGAGGGACCGGAGACCACTTCGGAGATCTGGCCGGTGAGCGCCCGCACGCCTTCCGGGGTCAGCGACCTGACCCCCTTGGCGGTCACCTCGACCTCCTGGTCGCCGCGTGAGATCCGGATCGAGACCTCACCGGGGCGGCTGTTCAACCAGGCGATGACGATGCCGGCGAGGGCCGCCACCGCGCCTCCCGATCCGAGGGCCACCTGGAGGAGGTCGGTCGTCGGACCGAGTTCGTGAGGTGCCCCGTCCCGTTCGAGAAGTCGAACACGTCCGCGGAATTCCGGCTCCTCGATCAGCCACGAGTGGAGATCGCGAAGCTGGTCGGCCTCCGCCCGTACGGATACGTCCACGATTCCTCACCGCCTTTCCGCCTGCCGTCAATTTAGACGCGTCTCCCAAGAGATGAGGGCTCTTCAACGGTCTCAACTTCGCAACTCACGGCCGAGGTGTTCGAGTATTACCCATCCTTTATAGCTTGAAATATTGGCATATGTCCCGTAAGGAGGCTGAGTGCGAGATTGGAGTGATCTAGGGATATGAGATAAAAGTTGTCGGCATATCGGGTTGCCGACGAGGACGGGATCCGGATCCGGGTAATCCATGGCGAACTGGGATCATCGTCCACATGACCCGGATTCTCGCCCACCGTGACCTGATCGCCCTGCTCGACCCGGACGCCTGCATCGAGGCGCTGCGCGAGGGCTTCGTCCGGAGCGGCGCCGCGGCCGTCCCGGGGCAGCGGATCCACACCGACCTGCCGTTCCTCGGCACGGCCACCGCGCTGATCCCGGGGCTGCTGCCCGGGATCGACGCCTACACGGTCAAGGTCAACGCCAAGTTTCCCGGAGCCCGGCCCGCTCTGCGCGGGGTCATCTGCCTGCACAGCGGCCAGGACGGTGAACTGCTCGCGCTGCTCGACTCGGCGACCGTCACCGCCTGGCGAACCGGGCTGGCCGCGGCGCTCGGCACCCATGTCCTGGCCGCCGCGGGTTCCGGGGAGGGGACGGTCCTCGGCGTCATCGGCGCGGGTGCCCAGGCGGAGTTGATGGTCCTCGGTCTGCGACGGCTCCGTCGCGTGGGCGGCCTGGTCGTACACGACATCGATCCGGCCCGCGCGGCCTCGTTCGCCGCCCGGCACGGCGGTCACAGCGTCGGCACGGCCGCAGAGGTCGCCGCCCGCGCCGACATCGTCCTGGTCGCCACCTGGTCGCGCACCCCGCTGCTCCGTCTCGCCCTGGCCTGGTTCGCCTACCGGGAAGCCGAGCGCCGCGGCCTCGGCATCGAGGTCGACCTCCTCGGGCCTTCAGCCGGGTCGTTGTCGCCCGGGGGCCGGTGACCGCCTGTCCGGAAACCACTCGACCGGATCCGGATGCCCGTACACCGCGTCCGTGAACACCCTCAAGGAGTCGTCAGTGGAGGACAAGTCGACGGGGTGTTGAAACAGTCGGCACTTATTCGAGCTATATGTCCACACCATTACAGGGCCCACGGAGCGTGGTTCGGATGGCGTCGGTGACGGCAATCCTCCCTCGTAAGGAGGATAGCCCTATGTCGGGCGTTTCGGTGTTTAACGCTGGTGCGGAGTAATCGGCTGAATTCTGTGGGTAGTCTCCTCGCGGGTGGGTAGTGGTCCCGGGCCAGGCGCGAGCACACCGTGAGACGACGGGGAGACGATTCATGATCAGCGTCCTGATCGCCGAGGACATGCACCTGGTCCGGGGGGCCATGGTCGCCCTGCTCTCCACCGAGGACGACATCAAGGTCGTGGGAGAGGTCGGTCACGGCGACGAGGTGGTCCACTCCTGCCTGCACCACCGGCCGGACGTCGCACTCCTCGACATCGGCCTGCCCGGCACCGACGGGCTCACCGCCGCCGCGGAACTGCACAGAAGGCTCCCCGAGTGCGCCACGGTGATCCTGACCGGGCTCGCGACCCCGGCCGCGCTGCACCGCGCGCTGGACGCGGGGGTGCGCGGCTTCGTGGTCAAGGACACCCCGGCGAGCCAGCTCGCCGACTGCGTACGCCGGGTGGCCGCCGGCCAGCGGGTCGTCGACCCCGAGCTGGCCGTCGCCACCCTCAACGCGAAACCGAACCCGCTCACCCCGCGCGAACTGGAGGTCCTGCAGGCCGCGGCCGAGGGCGCACCGGTCGGCGAGATCGCCGACCGGCTCTGCCTGTCCGGCGGCACGGTGCGCAACTACCTGGCACGGATCCTCGCCAAGGTCGACGCCCGCACGCGCGTGGAGGCGGTCAGGATCGCCAAGGAGGCGGGTTGGCTCTGGTCCGACGACCTGACCGAACTCGGCCTGATCCGCTACCGGGGGATGAGCGGGCCGCCCGGCCGGGCGAACTCGGTTCGATAGGCCGCCGCCTCCGGGGTGTCGACCCCTGAGACGACCATCGACTTCCTCTGCATCGACCGGATATGACGATTTGTCGCACCAAGTGTGGTGTTGAGGAGAGTGCCCTGGCTGCCCTCCCTGTCCTGCTCCGCCGCATGCGGGGCGCCGGTGTGTGGGCGGTGGCACGCCGAGACGAGTTGACCTCAAGTTATCTTGAGGTAACACCATGGCTCGCATGAACGCGACAAGGATCAACGAACAGACCCGCGAGACCGAGATCGAGGCGATCAGGCGGGTGGTCGCCACGATCGAGCACTCCCAGAACAACGAACTCCCCGAGGAGTTCCTCGGTCTCTTCCGGCCCGACGCGATCTGGACGACGAGCGGGGGCAGACGCCTGATCGGCCGCGATGAGATCTCGGTCTTCACCCACCAGGTGCTCCCCGGCGGGATGAAGGACTCGACCGTCACCTTCGAGGTGGTGCACGTGCTGTTCATCCGCCCCGACGTCGCCGCCGTCAAGGTGCGCCAGCTGTACCGGACGCCCGACGGTCCCTCCGAGGGCACCCCGCTGTTCGTCATGTCCAAGGAGGACGGGCGGTGGCGCCTGACCGCCTGCCAGAACACCGGGGTTGCCGACTCGTGACCGGATCCGTGGGCGCGACCTTGGTCGGTGGCGGACACCGGCCGCCGCTCAGGATGAGAGCCCGGTGTTGCGGGCAGTGATCCTGGCCACTGCGTCCTCGGTAAGACCGCGGCTGGGCGGTTCAGGGTCGAGGCCGCGATGAATCGTGAGCCCTTCGATGAGGGCGTCGACCTGGCGTGCGGTGTCGGGGTCGAAGTGACGTTCGAGTTCGACGCGGCTGCGGCGCATCCACTCGTGGGTGATCGCGCGGAAGCGGGGTTCGCGGGCCGCCAGGGTGTAGAGCTCGAAGGTGAGGACCCGGTCGCGTGCCGCCCGCGGCCCGGTGAGGTCGTCGTGGATGAGGCTGACCACCGCTTCCTCGGCCTCGTCGATCGTTGTCGCCGCGCTGAGCCGCTCCTCGAAGCGCGTGATGATCGTCTCGGCGAAGCGGGAGAACGCCGCGAACAGCAACTCGTCCATGCCGTCGAAGTGGTAGGTCATCGAGCCCAGCGGTACGCCGGCCCGGGCGGCGATCTTTCGATGCGACGTGCCGGCCACCCCGGCCTCGGCGATCAGGTCCAACGTGACGTCGATCAGCCGACTCCGCCGGTCGGGTTCGGTGCGCCGGACCGTCACATGGTCTCCTCGTGGACTAGATCGACTTCACGACCCGCGCCGGGTTGCCGACCGCGACGGAGTTCGCGGGAACGTCCCTGGTGACGACCGCTCCCGCGCCGATCACCGAGTTCTCGCCGATGGTGACCCCGGGAAGGACGATGACGCCGCCGCCGAGCCAGACGTTGTCCCCGATCGTGATCGGTTTCGCCGCCTCCAGCTTGTCACGGCGCGGCTGCGGCTCCACGGGATGGGTCGGGGTGAGAAGTTGAACGTGCGGACCGATCTGGCAGTCCGCTCCGATCGTGATCGGGGCGACGTCGAGGGCGGTGAGGCCCGCGTTGACGAACGTGCGCGCGCCGACCGTGATGTGGCTGCCATAGTCGACGTAGACCGGTGCGCGCACGAACGCGGTCTCGTCGAGGTTGCCGAACAACTCGCGGGCGATCTCCTGCGCGGCGAGTCCGTCGTCGCCGTA
The DNA here is from genome assembly GCF_040678965.1 of Streptosporangium sp. NPDC049248. NCBI lineage: Bacteria > Bacillati > Actinomycetota > Actinomycetes > Streptosporangiales > Streptosporangiaceae > Streptosporangium > Streptosporangium sp. NPDC049248. Next base: position 428,815 of record NZ_JBFAQY010000002.1, on the reverse strand, counting down.
CGCCGCGAGAAACGTGGCCGACAGCTGCGCGGCACGCTGCTGCTGCTCGAAGATCTCGGGATCGTCGGCGATGTAGAGATCACCCGCGAGCATGCGTTCATGGTTGCTGCGGGAATCACCGGCGAAGTAGTCGCGGGACGGAGCGGGTGCGTCAGTCACGGAACGAACCTACAGCAGCATGTGTACGATCGTACACATGGCTTCTGTCTGCGGTTTGGCGCGTTTCGGATGTGGTGACGTCTGAGGATCCTCGGTCGTGGGCGGCGGGGCCGGATGGATCGGCTGACGTTTAGCGCCGTTGCTCCCACTCGGTCCGGGTGAGTTCGTACTCGACTTCGCCATGCTCGGAGCCTTCGATCGCCTCCGGCCAGTCCCCGGTGAAACTCCGGACGAACGACAGGCCCGCCTTCTCCATCACCCGCCGGGATCCCGTGTTGACCGCCATGGTGTTCGCGGTCACCCGCTCCACCCCGAGGTCGGTGAAGCCCTTGCGGATCAGGGCCCGCGATCCCTCCGTGGCATAGCCGCTGCCCCAGGCGGCCCTGTGCAGGCGGTAGCCGAGTTCGACCACGGTGGGGCTGTGGTCGGCCAGGGGCCTGAACTCGAACCAGCCCAGAAAAGCGTCGGTGTTCTTCTCCTCCGCGGCCCAGTAGCCACGGGTCCCGAAGCCCGGGTGGACATGGAGGAGCCGTGGCAGGGTCCACGCCTGGATCGTCTCAAGGCTCGTCGGCCGGCCGCCGTTGATGAAGCGCATGACGCCGGGATCGTTGTCCAGCACGAGCAGGTGGTCGGCGTCGGCCTCGGTGAACGCACGCAACACGAGCCGCTCGGTCTCCAGGAAGACGGGCATGCCCCGATCCTCACCGTCAGCGGCCGGGGCCGCCACGGAATATCCACGGCGGCAACCCGTCTGACCCGTCACCCCCGAGACCGGCCGATGTGGGATCGGTGGCGTGTCTCGGTGACAGGGCACACGGGCGACGATCTTGATCGTGTGGGAATCCCCGCATGCGGGATTCGCTTGACCTCAGTCATGGTCGAGGTTGCACGGTGGAGGCATGATCTTCACCGACGCAGAGTTGAAGTACCTCGTCGACCAGCATCTGGGCCGTCTGGCCACCATTGACCCCACCGGTGCGCCACAGGTCAATCCCGTGACATTCCAGATCAACCTGGACGCGGGAACCATTGACATAGGCGGTCCGGCATTCACACAGAGCAGAAAGTTCCGCAACGTTCAGCGTGACGCATGGGTCTCGTTCGTGGTCGACGACGAAATGGAAACACCCAACGCGTTGGGCCAGCGCGGTCGAGGCATCGAAGTGCGCGGACGCGCCGAGATCGTGGAACTGGATCCGCCCATGCTCGCGGTCTTCGACAGGGAGACCATCCGCATCCACCCACGGCGGATCGTGGCCTGGAACATCGAGGGGGTGAGCTACAACGGCCGCGATGTGATCTGACGGCAACCGCCCGCATCGGGGGGCTCGGTGCGGAACGGTTCCCGGGCCTGCCGGGCCGCGTTACCGGGAGGCAGGCGCCAGGCGGTCATCCGGTGAACTCCAGCGCCTGCTCACCGCCGTCGGAGCCGGGCGCGCTCTCAACCTCTACACCCGGATTTAACAGACCACTGGTAGTGGCGTTGCCGGTGCTTTTCGCGGCAGCGTATGGCCCGGCCGACGTATCTCGCAAACCGCCGATCAATCGGTTCTTCGGCAGCTGAGCCGGCGAGAGGTGCGCTGCCTGGCGGAGGACGCGGTGTTCGACGGGTGGTTGTCACGATGTGGCTCAGCGGAGCAGGCTGAGCTTGCCGACCAGTTTGTCGATCCTGTTGCGAGGGCCGACGAGGCTGAGCGCGCAGTAGGTCAGCTCCTCGCTCCCGGTGTCGGAGAGCCGGTCGAGGTATTCGTCGTAGACGCGCGAGGTCTGTGCGAGTTGGGGCATGTCGACGATCAGCAGTTCGTCTCCCTGGGCCGCGGCCCTGGCCCGAACGGCGCGAAGGGTGTCCGCGTCGGCGGCCAGGATGGAGCAGCCCGCCCAGGGCAGGCCCGGGTGGCGGCCACCGGAGGCGTCTTTGCCGTCATGCCCCACCATGTCGGGAAGGATCTTGCCGACGGTCGCGGACACGCAGGCGGCCGGCGGGCAAGGTCTCGTCGACGACGATGACCCACTTGAGTTTCGCCTGCCGGGTCGACAGGTCGGTACGGATGTCCGCACTGGACAGTTGCGGAGCGGACACCGGAGAGCTCCTTGAGGCTGCGGCGCGAACGGGGCGAGAAGGACGAGACGGGAGAGCCAAAGTCATCGATCGCCTCACCGAACGCCGTGAGATCGTGGAGGTGCAGACCGCGACGGTCTACGAGCACGTCCAGTCCCGCTGCATCGAGCTTGCCGGCGCCGACCGCTCCCGCACCTCGCGGAGAAGCCGCTGAGCACGGCGGCCGAGTGCCGCGCTGGCCGCCCGCTGTCCGAGGTCACCGCCGGGCGGTGAGGAGGTGTTCGGCGCGGTTCCGGGCCACCGCGCCGTCGTGACGCCGGCCTCGCGGGGCGGGGCGGTCCTGCCCCGCGAGGCCGGGAGGTCAACTCAGGAACGACTCCACCGCCTGCGCGGCCCGGTCGACGCCGCCGTCAGCCCGTACGGTCGCACGGATCTCCGCCAGGCGGGCGGCCACCTCCGCCGATCCCGCGACCTCCTCGACCGTGGAGCGCAAGGTCGCCGACGTGACCTCCTCGGTGGGCAGATGCCTTCCGACACCGAGTTGTTCGAGCATGGCCGCGTTGCCGAACTGGTCCACGGCCTGGGGGATCGCCACGGTCGGCACGCCGAACCACAGCGACTCGACGCATCCGCCCATTCCCGCGTGGGTGATGAACGCCGAGGCCTCGGCCAGTACGGCCAGCTGCGGCACGGTGCGGTGCACCTCGAAGCCGTCCGGGAGCGGACCGAGATCCGCGGGGTCGACGCGTCCGCCCACCGCGAGTACCACGTGCCAGTCCGAACCGGCGAAACCTTCGAGACACGCCCGGTAGATGTCGAGCCTGTCGTTGTAGGTGGTGCCGAACGAGACGAGCAGCACCCGCCTGCCACCGGCGGGCGGCGTCCAACCGGTCTCCGCCAGCCGCCGGGGAGAAAGGCACGGCCCCACGAACCGGACATTCGACGGCACCCGGTCGGCGTTGGGCTGCATCGCGCGCGGGATCAGGGAGAGGGCGTGGTCAGGGCGTGACTGCCAGTCCCAGGCGTCCCGCTCGATGCCGTTGTCGCGGAGCCAGGCGGTGAGCGCCGTGTGGTAGCGCTCGCCCGACTCCGACGTCCGCATCGCGTCGAGGGGTTCGGCCAGATCCTGCTCGTAGCCGTCCCACGCGACGAGCGTGGGGGAGAGCTGCACGGCGGGGATGCCGTACCGCACGGCCAGCACGGGCGCGGGCAGCCCGCCGATGTCATGGAGCAGGAGGTCCGGCCGGTCGTCGTCGTAGCGGTCGATGAGGTGCGGCAGCACCGCGATCGCCTCGTCGAGGAAGACGTGCATGGCCGAAGCGGGGTCGTCCGGCCAGTCGGCCTCGCTGGTCGGGAGCAGCGAGGGATGGGCGACGATTTCGGCGCCGGTGGGCTCCACCAGCCCGGTCAGGGCCTCACCGACCGCGTAGCTCACCCGGTGTCCACGGGATACGAGTTCGGCGATGACGGCCAGCGAGGGATAGATGTGACTCGGCGCGGTGCAGCCGATCATGGCGATGTGTTCGCGGGTACGCATGATGTCCTGTCGGTTCTCGAACGAGGTGTTCCGACGGCGCGCAGGAGAAGACCCGAAGGGCAGGGTCGCTCAAAAGGGGCCGCCCGACGGCGGGCAGGCCCGGCGGTCGCGCCGTGTCAGGCCGAGCGCAGGCGAATAAAATAGATCACGCGCGAGAGCCTAACCTGCCCACCCGTTTCAGCCAACCGAATTACTGCTGCGGCTTGTTCTTACGACGACTTCTTTCGATAGCGACAAGGGGGATCATCACGCCTGTCGCGTAGTCGGCCACCCCTGGCGAAGCCTCTGGGAATCCGCGCATGCGGGATTCGCTTGACCTCAATCATGGTCGAGGTTGCACAGTGAAGGGCATGATCTTCACAGACGCCGAGCTGAAGTACCTCGTCGACCAGCATCTGGGCCGTCTGGCCACCATTGACCCCACCGGTGCGCCACAGGTCAATCCCGTGACATTCCAGATCAACCTGGACACGGGAACCATTGACATAGGCGGTCCGGCATTCACACAGAGCAGAAAGTTCCGCAACGTTCAGCGTGACGCACGGGTCTCGTTCGTGGTCGACGACGAAATGGAAACACCCAACGCGTTGGGCCAGCGCGGTCGAGGCATCGAAGTGCGCGGGCACGCCGAGATCGTGGAACTGGATCCGCCCATGCTCGTGGTCTTCGACAGGGAGACCGTCCGCATCCACCCACGGCGGATCGTGGCCTGGAAGATCGAGGGGGTGGGCTACGACAGCCGCGATGTGATCTGACGGCGACCGCCGACGCCGGGGAGGGCACATGAGCACACAAGGCTCACGTGTCGGGGTGTCGTTAGGCTCCGCGTCAGGACGGGGCGAGGACGCAGAACTCGTGGCCCTCCGGGTCGGCCAGGCACGTCCACGGGACGTCGCCCTGGCCGAGGTCGAGGTCGGTGGCGCCGAGGGCCCGCAGCCGAGCCACCTCCGCTGCCTTGTCGTCACCGGGGTAGGGCAGCAGATCAAGATGGACGCGGTCTGGCACGGTCTTCACGCCGGGCGTGCGGAGGAACTCGAGATACGGGCCGACCCCCTTGGCGGAGCGCAACACCGCATGATCGTCGGTCACCTCGTGCAGGGTCCAGTCCATCGCCTCGCCCCAGAAGCGGGCCATGGCCCGCGGATCCGCGCAGTCGACCACCACCGCGGCGATCGGCCCGGTATCCAGGTAGGTCTCCCGAGGCTCCAGCACGCAGAACTCGTTGCCCTCCGGGTCGGCCAAAACCGTCCACGGCACGTCGCCCTGGCCCACATCGGCGAGCGTCGCGCCGAGATCCTGCAGACGCGCGACCAGGTCCGCCTGATGGTCCGCGGAGGTGGTGGCGAGATCGAGGTGCACGCGGTTCTTTGTTGTCGTCTTGGGTTCCGGGACGGGAACGATGTCGACGCAGACGGCGACCGGGTCCGGCCAGACGAAGTCGCCGACGGGTCCAACGTAGGTGGTCACGCCGGGGCTGTAAGCACTCCAGCCGAGCGTCTCCGCCCAGAACAGGCCGACCGCCGAGTCATCAAGCGCCTTTATGTTCACCTGAACAGGTCGCAGTGCCATGCCGGCGATCCTATGCACCCACTCTGCAACGACATCCGCAGATACCGTCGCCAAACAGAGATCAACCCGATCACCAGTCGCACGGCGCCAGGGCCCTGGCACGAATCGGCCCCTGGACCGAGGCCGCTGAAACCATGGCCGCGCACCGCGGTGTCGGCAATCGCCTCCTCGATGGTCGCCAAATCACGATCATGTCACTGATGGAACGCGGCCTCGGCCGGCAGGCTCGCGCCACAATCGAGTCCACCCCCTTGCGGAACCATGGGAGAACGCCGTCGCGGCCCTCCTGCGCAGTCGAGCCAGCGCGATGGCGCGCTCACGGAACTCAGACGAGTGAGGTGCAGGCACGAAGCACTTCCTTCCCAGCCGACACAGGGTCAACTCAGGTGAGGTGGCCGTGCTACGGGGGGAAGCTCAGTCGTCGCATCACATGGAGCGTTACATAGATGAAGCTTCAATCTCGCCACCGAAAGGCCACTCCGGACTGCCGCCCTCTTGGTGCCATAAATAAGTAAATCAGTTGTTTATGCTATTCACAACCAATGCTTGCGGGTAGATGCGCGGTCAGATGGCTATCCGTGGAACCAACGCCGCTGCGCGTCGTCCTTGGTTCGCGAGGGGCGACTCGCCAGCCCTGCCCGGAAGTCCCCAGAGGAGGGCACGGAAAGTGTGGCGGCTCTGGGGCATCCAAAGCCGCCGGCCTCAGAGCCCGTAGCGGCCGAGTATGTCTCGCCTGCGGGGGATGAGGAACTTCCGGGTCAACCGGCCGGTGGTGAGCCAGGCGATGGCGTCGCCGTTCCTGGTGCCGGCCAGCATCCGCTCGACCAGGTAGGGGGCGACGTCGTCGACGTGGTCGCACAGGATGTTGAGGATCCTGCGCTGTCTGTCCACCTGGTCCGGGGCGGCGGCGGCCTCCCGGAGCCATCCCTCGGTGATGAGGATGCCGGGTCTGACCTGCCCGACTCGTACGCCGGTGTCGGCCACCTCCTTGACCAGTGCCCGGGTGAAGGAGTCCAGGCCGCGTTTGGTGGCCGAGTAGACGCCCATGCCCGGACGGATGCTGCCGTCGCTGCCGCCGCCGAGGACGTTGAAGACCTGGCCGCCGCCCTGGGCGAGCATGCCGCGGACGGCGACCTGGGCGCCGTACACGGTGCCGAGCATGTTCGTGGTGACCATCGCGCGGACGTCGTCGGGTGTGGTCTCGATGATGGGGCGGGTGGTGTGGGCGACGCCGGCGTTGTTGATCCACAGGTCGACCCCGCCGAGCGCCTCCACCGCGGCGCTCCACAGCGCCTCGACCTGCTCGGCATCGGTGACGTCCACGGCGCGCCCGTGAACCGTGGCCTTTCCGGACGCCTCCGGGCGCAGCCGCTCGACGGCGTCGTCCACCGCCGCCTGGGTACGGCCCGAGACGAGTACGGAGTGCCCGCGCCGGAGCAGCTCGCGGGCGAACGCGAAACCGATTCCCTTGGTGCTGCCGGTGACGACTGCCTTCCGCATGGCCACTCCCGAAGACGTTCTCCCCGCCGCACCGGTCGCGATCCCGCAGGGGCGGTGCGCGGCAGCCGGCAGGGAGGCGGACAGCTGAGCATCGGCGTTGATCTTACGTCGCCGTCCACACCCTCGGATAGACCGATCACCACTGTCCGAGGACGCGGACGTGGGTGTTCAGGACAGGGCCGAGAAGTGAGGTGGGACGGTCGCCGATGGCGACGGTGCCCTCGCACCGGGGCGGAGGAGTCGGTCTAGGCCGCGGAACGGTTCGCGAGCGGACGGCGGCGCCGGGCGGTGTCGGCCAGCACCGGTGGGCGCCAGGCACCGTCCGGCTGGTAGGCGTTGGTCCCGGGCGGCACGATTTCGTCGATCCGGTCAAGGGTCGCGTCATCGAGGGTGAGTGAGGCGCCCTTCAGCAGCGTCTCCAGCTGGTCCATCGTTCGCGGCCCTACGATGACCGAGGTGACGCCGGGATGTGCCACGGTGAAGGCCACGGCCAGTTCGGGCAGCGAGCAGCCGATGCCGTCCGCGACCTCCACGAGCTGTTCGACGATGTCCAGCTTGCTGGCGTTCACCGGAAGCGAGGGATCGAAGCGTGCCGGTGTCAGTGCCGCACGACCGGTGGTGAGATCGATGGGCTGGCCTTTGCGGTACTTGCCGGTCAGAAAGCCCGAGGCCAGCGGGCTCCAGGTCAGCACCCCCATTCCCAGCCGCTGGCAGACCGGCAGCACGGAGGTCTCGATGCCCCTGGCCAGCAGTGAGTACGGCGGCTGCTCGGTCCTGAAGCGCAGCAGGCCGCGGCGCTCGGCGACGTGATGCGCTTCGACGATCTCCTCGGCCGGGAATGTGGAGCAGCCGAAGGCGCGGATCTTGCCCTGGTGCACCAGATCGCTCAGCGTGCCGAGCGTCTCCTCGATGTCGGTCGTGTGGTCGGGGCGATGGATCTGGTAGAGGTCGATCCAGTCGGTGCGCAGGCGCCTGAGGCTCTCCTCGACCTCCTTGACGATCCAGCGCCGGGAGTTACCGCTGCGATTCGGGCCCTCGCCCATCTGGAAGTGCACCTTGGTGGCGAGCACGACGTCGTCACGGCGGCCGCGCAACGCCTTTCCCACGATCTCCTCCGACTCGCCCGCTGAGTACATGTCCGCGGTGTCGACGAAGTTGATCCCCTGATCGAGGGCTGTATGGATGATGCGGGCACACTCGTCGTGGTCGGGGTTGCCGACAGCGCCGAACATCATGGTTCCAAGGCAGTGGGCACTCACTTCGATGCCGGTACCACCGAGAACGCGGTAGTGCATGGTCAAACTCCCTTAGTGGTCGCAAACCGGGGTGATCATGCGGCGTACTCTAGGTTCTAGAGTCGGCTCTAGGGCAAGCCCCTAAGGTGAAGGGCATGCCGAAAGTCGAACAGGATCTGAGCATCGGACAGGTCGCCGAACGCACCGGTTTGAGCGTGCACACGCTGCGCTTCTACGAGCGTGAAGGCGTCCTGGCCAATCCCGTGAGCCGTGGCCCCGGCAGACGTCGTCTCTACAGCGAGGACGACGTGGAGTGGCTGCGGCTCTGCGTCATCCTCCGCACCTCCGGCATGCCCCTCCCCGAGATCCGCCGGTACACCGACCTCGTCAGGCAGGGTTCCGGCACCGAGGGAGAACGGCTCGCGCTGCTGCGCCGGCACCGGGAGCAGGTGCTCGCCCAGATGGACAGGCTGACCCGGTGCCTGGACCTGATCACCTTCAAGGTCGGCGTGTACGAGGACCACCTCGAACACGGCCCCGCCAAACAGGGATGCGATGCGTCGTCACTGCCTGAGCGGCAAGAGCAGGATCAGCATGGTGTGTCACCTCTGTGAGTTGAGGGTGGGAGTACGAATCAGAGGCACACGTCACCAAGGAAAAGGTTCGCTTCCGTACACTCCCCGCGGTTGTCGGCTCCTCGACGTTGAGGGTGAAGAACCGGTTCTGCGGAGGTGATCTGCCGGCTTTCAAGGCGTGGACCATGGGAAGCGCGTCGGCGCCGACCTGCCAGCCGATCGATCAGCAGCGACGCGTCCAACGCTTGCCCACGAACACGTTGCGGCACTCGCTGGAGGTTGACTCCAGAGATTTGTGGCCTGGGCATCAGCGGTGTGACATCAGGCGTTCACGGCCGAGAAGCCGATCAGAGGTGCATGCCGGGTTTGTTGGCGAACACCCAGCGGTTGCTTGCCAGGGCGTCGTTCGGCTCAGGTAGTGGGCCGCGACCGTGGTGGCGGGTGAAGTCGAAGGGGGTGCGGGTCGCGGTGGACCAGCCCGACTCCCGCAGGTGGCCGACGGAGTCGGGGCGCGGCTCCCTGTCGAACAGGGCGAGCAGATCGATGCCGATCTGCTGCCTGGTCGCGAGGTAGACGGGGCCGGTGCGGACCTCCGGGGACTCCACCCCCAGCTTGACCTCGAAGGCCAGGGTGCTTCCCTCGGCGCTCAGGCGGTTCACGGTGTCGATGAGACACCGCTCGGCGGCCGGTGGGAGATAGAGCAGCAGGCCCTCGGCCAGCCACGAGGTCGGCACGGCCGGGTCGAAGCCGGTGTTCAGCAGCGACCGGGCCCAGTCCTCGCGCAGATCGGCGGCGATCGGGCGGCGGGTGACCGCCGGGGCGGCGGCGAGGTCGTCGAGCACCCGGTGTTTGAACGCCAGGACGCCCTCGCGATCGATCTCGTAGACGACCAGGCCCGGCGGCCAGTCGAGCCGGAAGGCCCGCGTGTCGAGGCCCGCGCCGAGCAGAACGACCTGCCGGGCGCCCGCGTGGACGGAGCGGATCAGGAAGTCGTCGAGGACTCGGGTGCGCAGGCCGAAGTAACGCCCCAGCCTGCCCCACAGGGGGTTGGCGTCCCCGTCCGGCACCTCCGCCGGGCGGACCGGCCAGGCCGCGGACACCTCGGCGGCGCGTACGAAGTGCTCGGCGTAGGCGTCGCCGGCCAGGGCGTCGGGCCGGTAAGTCTCGATCGCCCGCGCGGCGGCGACCATGAGGGCGGTCAGGCCGACACCGCTTTCGACACCCGGCACGAGTCCTCCTCTATTCCTTACCTCGAAGGCCGGACGTTTCAGCTGCCGTAATTCCGATCAGATCGGCCCACCGACCAGGTGATCGCCCGGAATTCCGATTTTTTCCGGATGGTAGTAGTCCTTGATGCCGGTGGCCCAGACCGAGACCATGATCTGGTCGGCGTCCGACGGCCCGAACGCGTCGAAGAGGGCGTCGATGTTCTCACGCTCGAAGCCGATGGCCGTCATGAGCGCCATGAAGACGTCCCGCTCGATGAGCCCGTCGCCGTCCGGGTCGCCCAGCGCGGCCAGTGCCTCGGCGAAGTCGGTGATCGCCGGGTCGAACCGCTCAGGGGAGAGGACGCACGCGGCGTACTCCTCGAAGCTGATACGGCCGTCGTGGTCGGCGTCCAGTTCGGCGGCGAGGGTCGTCCAATAGCGCCGGAAAGCGGCCAGCATGGCGGCTTTGGTCGCGTCGTCGGAATCGGGGGCCGCCGTGATGACACGGGTCGCCATGAGTTCGAAGTCCTCGGCTTCGAGGTGGCCGGTGCCGTCCGCGTCGAGCAGGACGAAAATGAGTTTTACCCGATCGATGGCTGCTTTCTGCATCTCCTGTTGCCTTTCTTTGGCTGCCACTCGCAATGAGGGCCGAGAACAGGGCTCCGACTGTACACGACCATGCCGGGCGATGACCCGGATGTTTGCGATGTGATCGGCGGCCGAAGAGGTCGAATACGACCAGCGGAATAATTGCCATTAAATATCAAATAGCCTAATTGTTCAGGCTGCTTGCGTCACCGCTCTGGTCGGCTGTTCACCAGGGGGTTCGGTGATGGCGCTCAGTTGTCCGGGGCCGGGTCGATCGAGGCTGTGGCGGGTGGTCCGCGTGACGGCGGGAGTGCCCGGGAAGGGTTCGACGATCAGCGGCGGTCCGCGGAACCCGCGATGACGTTCGAGGCATGGGGGCGGGAAGAACCGCTGTCCGGTGACGAGCGCGGGAGAGGTTGGACGGGCGTGCCGACGAGAGCTACGCTACTGGTCGTTCGCAACTATAAAACGCACACGTCTACCGGTTAATGATACCACGAGGAGTGCTGTTGTCAAGCGAGGCGCTGCGTGCGGAGCAGGAGTACGTGTCGATGCTGTACGGCCGGCTCGACGAGCTCTGTGAACACGTCACCGGACGGCTGGCGCGGGTGCTCGCGACCTCCGGTGGCAACGCCCAGGCACGTGTCGAGAAGGACGCCGCACACGCCGCCTACGCCGAACGCCTCGCCCGGCTCAACGCGGCCGAGCACGGCCTGTGCTTCGGACGGCTCGACATGCTCGACGGTGAGTGCCGCCACATCGGCAGGATGGGCCTGCTCAGCGAAACCGGGGACGCCGGGCACGCCGAGGACGCCGAGGACACGGCCCCGCTGCTCATCGACTGGCGGGCCCCGGCCGCCCGCCCGTTCTACCTCGCCACCGCGGTCACGTCGGAGGGCGTCCGGCTGCGCCGGCACATCAAGGACCGCGACCGTACGGTGACCGAGATCCATGACGAGTTGCTCGACCTCGAATCCGCGGCGGGGGCCAGGCACGAGGGGCTCGCGGGCGAGGCCACCCTGCTGGCCGCCCTGAACGCCGGCCGGACCGGCCGGATGACCGACATCGTCCAGACGATCCAGGCCGAGCAGGATCGCATCATCCGGTCCGAGCACACCGGGGTGCTCGTCGTGCAGGGGGGACCGGGGACGGGAAAGACCGCGGTGGCGCTGCACCGGGCGGCCTACCTGCTCTACACCCGCCGGCGGCAGCTGGCGCGGCGGGTGGTGCTGGTGGTCGGACCGAACACCACGTTCCTGCGATACATCGGGAACGTGCTTCCCGCACTGGGCGAGACGAGCGTGCTGCTGTCGACCGTCGGCGGGCTGTATCCCGGGGTGACCGCGGAACGGGAGGAGACGCCCGAGACCGCCGAGGTGAAGGGCCGGCTGGCGATGGCCGAGGTGGTCGCCGCCGCCGTACGCGATCGCGAGTGGGTACCGGGGGACCACCTCGAGGTGGAGTACGAGGGAGAGACGCTGCGCCTGGACAGGCGGACCTGCGAGCGGGCGCGCGACCTGGCGCGGGTCTCGCTGTCCCCGCACAACCCGGCCAGACCGCTCGTGGTCCGGGAGATCAGCAGGGTCCTCGCCGAGCAGTACGCCGAACGTGTCGGCACCGATCCGTTCGACGGTGAGCGTCTGCTGGACGACGGCCAGGTGGAGAGCATCCGCCGGGAGATGCTCACCGACGAGGCGGTCCTGGCCGCACTCGATGAGCTCTGGCCCGACTTGACGCCGCAGCGGCTGCTCACGGATCTGTTCGGCTCTTCGGACCGCATCGCCTCGGCGGCGCCGGGGTTCACCCCCGAGGATCGGGCGCTGCTGCTGCGGGAGCCCGGCGGCGGCTGGTCGCCCGCCGATGTGCCGCTGCTGGACGAGGCGGCCGAACTGCTCGGTGAGGACACCCGGGCGGAGCGGATCCGGCAGGAGTACGAACGGCGCGAGCGGGTCTCCTACGCCCAGGGCGTGCTGGACGTCGCGATGGGGTCGCGGGCCACCGATCTGGAGGACGACCAGGAGGCCGAGATACTCACGGTCAACGACCTGGTCGACGCGGACAGGCTCGCCGAGCGGCACCAGGAGGCGGACCACCGTACCTCGGCCGAGCGCGCGGCCGCCGACCGGACCTGGACGTTCGGCCACGTGATCGTCGACGAGGCCCAGGAGTTGTCGGAGATGGCCTGGCGGCTGCTGATGCGGAGATGCCCGGCCAAGTCGATGACCGTCGTCGGCGACACGGCGCAGAGCGGGGACCCGGCCGGCACCCTGTCCTGGGGGCGGGTGCTCGACCCCTACGTCAAGGGGCGCTGGCGGCTTGAGAACCTCACCCGGAACTACCGGGTGCCGGCTGAGATCATGGCCGTCGCCACCGAGGTGCTGGCGGAGATCGGCGCAGACCTTGAGGCGCCCGTCTCGGTACGGGAGAGCGGCGTCGAGCCCTGGGGGCTTCGCGTGTCACCGGAGGAACTCGCCGACCGGCTGATCGAGGTCGTCGCGATCGAGGCCGCCAGGCTGACCGACCGGCGGCTGGCGGTCATCACGCCGGACTCGCTGCTGGAGCCGCTCGGCCTCGCGATCGCGGCGGGTGTGCCGGAAGCGTCCGTCGGTGAGGACCCCAGTGCGCCCAGCCCCGTCGTCGTGCTGAACGTCAGGCAGGCCAAGGGCCTGGAGTTCGACGAGGTGCTGGTGGTCGAGCCGGGCCTGATCGTCGCCGAGTCGCCGCGCGGGCTCAACAACCTGTACGTAGCCCTGACCCGTGCCACCCGCCGGCTGGGCGTGCTGCACACCGCGGAGCTCACGCCGCCATCGGCCATGCCGCGGGTGCTGGACGCGAGGCTTGATCGGCAACGGAACGAGAAGCGGCGCTAGCGAGCCGACGTGCTCTTTGACCGTCTCCACGTCGGGCACCTGCCCGGCGCCGGCCACACCCAGCGGCGGCGCCCAGATCGAGGCTCCCGAACCGGGGCTGAACGGTGCCGGGCTTAACCGATGAAGTGCTCTATACCGATCCCCGCGGCCGCGAGAAGGGCGGAAAGGGAGGTGATGGCGAACAAGAAGAGAGCGCATCCGCCCGAGGGAGGTTTCGGCGAGTTCATTTTGGCGGCGGTCTCGCGGTAGAGCTTTACGGCGGGGTCGTTTTCGTCATTGTAGTCCCCGTCGTGGTAGCTGATCATCTTCGCGGCGCACAATGCGCAGAGCCTTCCCTCTGACACCTCATTGCCGCAGCCGTTGCATTTCGCCATGCTCTCCACCTCCGCGTGATCCGGTTATCGGAGCGTATCGATCTAGGCGGAGCCTTACACCCAATATGAGGGACAAACCAAGTAAGCCGGAAAAGGGCAACGGCGGTGAGCGCACAGGACAGAACGACAACTCTGGCCGGTCACCCGGCGTCACCCCGGGTCAACGTTTCAACGCCGGTTTCCTCACCGATCCGGTCTCGTGGATCGTCCGGTGGCAGATCACCGAAACCCGCTCTCACCGAGCGGCACCACGGGCCTCGTGGCATCGGTCGTCGTCCCTTTTCCGGAGCCCGGTGGTATCGGCGAAATTCTCAACGGATATGCAGGTCAGAGTTCCCCCAAGGACCTCCGTGCACAGCGTGGAAGTGTCGGTAGGAGTCGCGTCGCCAGGTACACGCGATTGAGTACGCCCAGCCCAACGGTGCCTTACTGGTCGCTGGGAAGGTGGCTGCCGGCGTCTTCGAGCTACCGGGCAGCGGCGGGGACGTCCGGCTGGCCCACCAGCTCAGGCGGGGCGGCACCTGCTGGAGCAGATCGCCCCGCTGATCGCCCAGGTCCGCTCCGCCGGAGGCGTCGCCCCGCCGGAGCCGACCCTGCACGACTGGCAGGCCCGCCTGTCCGCCCGGGGCCGCGCCATGCTCACCGGCGCCGCCGACCTGGACGCCTACCTCCGCGCCCGCGAACCCTGAGGCCGGGTCACGCCCACCACCGGAAGCGGCACGGCCACGAACGGAGACCGGGCACGGGTGACGGGGGCTTGCGCGGACCATGATCGGGCACGTTCCTGTCGGTGAACCTGGAGTTCGTGTCCGTTTTCGGCGGGGGGCGCGCTCCCGGACGAGCGCCGCCCGGCCTTGGCGGTAACCGTCGCCTTGTCGAATGATCCATCCGAACCGTTCGGTCGGCTGATCAACCGGCTTCCGGCTCGCTCCCAAAAGCAGCGGCCGGGCCGGGCTCAAGGACAGCGATCTCCCAGGAGATGCCCACTACGAGCTGCCCGTCCGGATGCCAGGCCAGAGCGGAGATCGGCCAGGGGAATCGCACCGGGGGCGCCGTCTGCTTCCCGGTCCGTAGGTCCCACATCCTGAGGGTCCGGTCCCAGCCTCCAGATACGGCCTGCCGCCCTCGGATCGCCACCGCTGTCACCGCGCCCGCGTGGCCCGCCAACGGCCGGTCCCGGCCGTCGCGCAGGTCCCACAGCCGCAGGCCTCCGCCTCCGACGAGGGCGAGGTCGCCCTCTACCGCGACCGCGTGGACCACGCCGGTGGGCAGACTCCCCAGCCGCTCACCGGTGCGCACGTCCCATAGCCGGGTCGTCCCGTCGGAGCCACCGGTGAGAATCGTCCGGCCCGTGACGGCGACCGCGTCGATCGCGCAGGGGGACACCGCGCATCGTGACTCGCCGGTCCGCAGGTCCCAGATGCCGACCAGGCCGTCCTCCCCGCCGCTGACGGCGGTGGAGCCGGTGGCCGCCAGCGCGTGTACGGCACCGACGTGGCCGGATAGGACCTGGATTTCCCCGGTTTCCATGCCCCACGTCCGGATCAAGCCGTCGTTCCCTCCGGCGGCGAGGACGATACACCGGCCGTCGACCGTGGCGGTTGCCACCGCCGTGATCAAGGAGCCCTGGCTTGTGAACTTTCCGGAATGGCGCGTGCCATCGGCCAGATCTTTGACGCCGAACCAGCGGCCTTCCTCGTACGCGAAGACGACGACGGGCCGCCCGTAGGCGACGCCGAGCGCGACGGCCCCGACCCGGGGATTGCCAGGGAGGGGCCTGCTCCGGCGGGTGCGCAGGTCCCATACTCGTACGGCCCCGGAGGAGGCGCAGGTAACGGCCAGATGCCCCACCGTGGCGATGCCCCGGCCGGACTCGCCGAGCGGCTTGCCCCACTCCTCGCCCGTGCGTAGGTCCCACACCCGCCCCCGCCTTCCGGCGGCCCCGGCGACCGCGACGGAACGACCGTTCACCTCGGCGGTGGCCACAGCCGTGACCCGGCCGGGCACGGATCTCCCACGCTGTCTGCCGGTACGCAGGTCCCAGATCCGCAACGTGTCATCCTCACCGGAGGTGACGGCGACGGGGCGCCCTGCCACATGAGCGGTCGCCACCGCACGCACCGGTCCGACGTGGCCGGTCAGCGGCTCGCCATACCGCTTCCCGGTGCGGAGGTCGAAGATCTGCACCGTTGCGTCGTCGCCGCAGGTGACGATTCGCTTACGGCCGTCCAGCCGTACCGTGGCCACGCCGTTGACCGCGGCACCGTGCCCGACCGTCCACACCCTCCGCCCACCGCGGACCCGCACCGTGTCGTAGCGCACGGTCAGGATGAGGAACCTCCCGACATCCTTGACCGTCGCCAGGGGCCAGGCCTGGTGAACGGCGTCAAACGTCCACGACTCGCCGGTGACCGGATTCCACGCCTCCAGGCGACCGTGGTAGGGCACGAGAACGATGTCGCCCATGAACGCCACCGTCTCCACCGGGTACCGCCCGAGCCGCCTCTCGCGCAGCGGCCGGGCCGTACGCAGATCCCAAGAACGCAGCACGCCGTTGTCGCTGCCGGTGATCGCGACGGGCATCCCGCCCACCATTCCCGCAGCCACGCTGCACACCCCACCCGTCTGGTTGTCCCAAGAGGGGCGTACCTGCTCATTCCACTGCATGCCGCCAGCCCAGGCGACCCGCCAGGCGTCGTGCTCCGACTCCAGGCGCGGCTCACCGGTCGCGCCGTAGCGGGCCGCGTGCACCTGCAGCAGCCACCTGCGAACATCGGGAACGGCCCGGGAGAACTCCTCTCCCGAGGCCAGGTAGGCCGTGCGGTAGCACTTGGCCCACTGGCCACCGACCTTGTCCAGCGTCGGGAACAACCGATCGGGATCGGCATGGATCAAAGGGCGAGCACCGTTCCACAGGAACGCATCCAGCCGCCCGCCCCGAATCGCTCGCTCAAGCCTCCCCATACGGAGATCGGACAGGTCACGCGTGGCCGATCCGCCTCGCGGGCAATCGCTGATCCGCGCGGCGGTGGCCGACCGGCTGTCTTCGGGGCTCACCATCTCCTCCCTTTGCCGTTACCGGCGTCCGCAGGCTTGGCCTTGGTCGCGCCAGATACCAGAGCCCATGACGAGGTTAGGGGCCGGTACTGGTAAACGGCTTGTGGATCACTCCAGCACCTCAAGAGGGGGCCCGCACTGGTGACCTCGCGTAATCAACCGTCGCGTATTCGATCTGGCGGAGGGCTGTCAGCTTCACCGAACGTAGCCGTCGATGGGGCATAGTGGCTGCGGCTTGGCCGTAGGTCATTCAGCGGCAGGGCGGCGCTTCTTCCCTTCCGGTGTGAAGGTGAAGGTGTCCCTGAATGGCCCCTTCCCGCAGCGGACGGCGAGGAGGATGGGCTCGCCATAGATCGGCGGCCAGGTCGACTCGGCTTCGAGGTCGGTTCCGTTCCAGAGGTGGAAGAAGAGCATCGGCTTCTTCGCCTGCTCGGTCAGGTAGCCGAGTGTCTTGCCGTAGAGGGGGTTGTTGCCGCCGAAGAGCACCGAAGGCGGACCGAAGGTCTCAAGCACCTCGCTGAGCAGGCGATCCTGGGCAACCCAGGTGCTGAGCTTCTGGCGCATGGACTCATGCTCGTCGGCCGTAAGCACCCTGTCTGCTTCCAGCCACCCACGAGCACGGACAAACTCCGCATAGACCGACGCAACGCCGTATTCGTAATCACCTGGCACCAAAGCCCTGAACGCTCCTGTCACGCCGATCGAGGTGAGGGTTCCGCGAGACTCCAGCGCCTGCCGCTCCTCGGTCCACGCCTCGTCCTGGCGCTCGACGTAGACGAGGTGATCGAGTAGCAGCTGCAGAGCCATCTCCCCGCCGAACAATCCAGGGCGGCGAAGTGCCTGGTTGAGCCGGCCGACGAGGTAGTCACGAATCTCAGAAGGGGAGCGTGGCCCGGAGGATGCTGTCATAACACCATCTTCGCCTCAGGAGGTGAGACGCCGGGGACCTCGCGTGATCGACTGTCGCATGTTCGGTTTGCGAAGGGTCACCGGATGTGGTCGTAGCCTGGTGCGTAGCGGCTCCAGGGGCTGCCGGCCTCGGCGGTGAGATGGGCGGTCTGCGGCGCTTGGAACGCCGGGACAGCCATTAGCGGTACGGGCTGTTCGAGCAGGTCAGGGCGGTGTACCCGTGGATTCGCCGGAACCCGAGGTCGTCTACGGTCAGCCGTTCCCGGAGCGGCACCGGGCGGCGCCCAGGACCCGTCGCCGCGAGACCACTCCGGCCCGGCGAGCGGTTGAGGCGCCTGAGCCGGTGTATGGCGCCACCCCCGCGTGAGCAGGCCCCCTCTGCCAGGGCGGCGCCCAGCACCGGACCGAGTCATCCCCGACCGGGGCCGGCACACGATTCCTCGGCTTCACCACCCCGACACCGCCAACGTGTGACACGCGGCGAATGGAGCGATGTTCCAGCAGGCCGCTAAGTTTGGATTATCTTTCCGTTCTTCGCGTTGTGTTCCTCGCCGGTTCATTTGGGCCGCCTAACGTCCCCTGCGTGGTTGAAACAACTGCTACCAGCATGAACGTGCTTGAACTTATCCGCTCGTCGGCGCCGGACCTGTCGCCGTCGGAGCAGCGGGTCGCACGGACGGTGCTCGCCGCACCCCTTGAGGTGATCCATCGCTCGGTGACCCAGATGGCTCAGGAGTCGGGCAGCTCAGTGGGGAGCGTCATGCGCTTCTGCCAGAGCCTCGGGCTGCGAGGTTTCCAGGACCTCAAACTGCGGCTAGCCCGCGAGTCCATCCCGGCCGAGCGGCAGCTGCTGGCAGAAGTAGCCTCCGGTGACGGGCCGGCCGAGGTCGCGCGGAAGGTACTCACCGGTTCGGCGGTCGCCCTTCAAGACGCGGCGCAGACCGTCGACACCGACCGGCTGGGCGCGGTCGCGGAGCTTCTCACGGGGACGCCGCGGATCCTGTTCATCGCGGTCGGCACCTCCGCCCCGCTGGCCGCCGATGTGGCCTACCGGCTCACCACGATCGGCCTGCCCGCGTCGTTTCCGGCCGACGTGCATGTTCAGCACGTGACGTCACGCATGCTACGCCCAGGCGACGTCTGCTTCGGGATCTCCCACACCGGGTCGACCACCGAGACGCTCGCTTCCATGCGCGCCGCCCGACAGAGCGGGGCCACGACCGTCGCGCTCACCAGCTTCGCCAGCTCCCCGTTGACCGAGCTCGTCGACCACCTGCTGGTCGCGGGGAGTAGAGAGACCGCGTACCGCATCGAGTCGATGACCAGCAGGGTCGTCCACCTCGTCGTGCTGGACGCGATCTTCACCCTGATAGCACTGCGAAGCCGCACCAGCAATGAGGCTCTGGCAGCCACCGCCGATGCCCTCACCGACCATCGGATCTGAAGGATCACCATGATCGGATATGTCGTCGACCATCTGGGCCGTCCGCGTGCGGGAGTGACCCTGAGCGACGGGATCACTCTCACCACCACCTCCGCCGACGGAAGGTTCCATATCGTTCCCCAAGGTCCGTTCGTCTTCCTCACCCGTCCGGCAGGCTGGACCTGCGCGCCCTGGTTCGTGCCCGCCACGGCCGCCGAGGTGACCTTCACGCTGACACCCGACAACCAGCCCGACCTCTACCGGTTTGTTCATATCTCCGATACGCACATCAGCACAGACAACGGTGCGAGGCTCTACCAGGAACCAGTCGAGATGGGCAGCCGCGACGGGCTGGCCGAGTTCCTGAGGAGCCTGCCCGAGCGAGTGCCGGGACTGCACTCGGTGATCGCCACCGGCGACCTGACCGATTCGGGAGTGGACGCCGAGTACGAGGCGCTCCGCCTCGCCGTCCACGACAGCCCCGTTCCCGTGCATCTGCTGCCCGGCAACCACGACCACATGGCGGGAAGGCACGGGTTCGAGACCTCCCGCAACAACTACTTGATCAACACCGGAGACCCCTCGGGCTACGAGCGCAACGTAGGCCCGCGTTGGTACTCCTTCGACCTGCCGGGCCTGCATGTGGCGGCGCTCGACTGGCACACCCACGAACTGGGTCTGGATCATGAACTCCAGGACGCCTGGCTGCGCGCCGACCTGGAGTCGCTCGCCGCGGGGACGCCGTGGATCCTGCTCAGCCACGACCAGCCCGGCCTGTCGATCCTGGAAGGCCTGCCCCACCAGCCGCTGGCCACCTTCTCCGGCCACTGGCACACCTCAAGGGTCATTGAGGTCGGCGGAACGCTGCACGTCAACACGCCCACGCCGCTCTTCGCGGGCCTGGACTACAGCCCGCCGTCCTACCGGGTGGTGACCTGGGACGGCGAGCGGATCACGCTGGAGACCCGAGCGGTCGCCCCCGCAGGTCTTGAACGCTCCACCTTCTCCGCGCCGATCCATGCCGTGGCGGTGCCCCGCCCGGTTCGCTGGCGGCACCAGCTTCCCGGCCCCGGACAGCGGGCCGCCGTCCGCGTCGCCGAAGATCTGGTCCTGTCCGCTGTCGTCGACGAGGACAGAGCCGCGGGCGGGGTCGACGCGATCGACCTGGCCTGCGGATCGCTGCGATGGCGTACGGCACTGCGTTCGGCGGTCAAGGGGACGCCCGCGGTCCACGCGGACGTGGTCATCGCGGTCGAGGTGTCCGGCGACGTCGTCGGCCTGGATCTTGCCGACGGGACGGAGCGGTGGCGTACCACTTCACCCGATCCGCTGCGGAGGTTCGCTTTCACTCCGCCCGTCGTGGCCGGCGACCTGGTCATCGTGGGTGACCTGGCGCACCTGCGCGCACTCGACGCCCGCACAGGCGAGCCGCGCTGGGAGCGCGTGGACCTGGCCCCGCACATCAACCTGGTCGGCAACGCGGCCCCAGTCGTGTCCGGAGACCTCGTCCATGTCGGCAGCCTGGGCGTCCCGCCCACCATGATCTGCCTGGAGGTCGACACCGGCGCCACCGTCTGGCCGACCGGCTACTCGACCGCCTCGCTCGCCGACCGGCTGCGGCAAGATGCCTCCCCGGTCGGCACGCCGCTCCTCGACAAGGGCGACCTGTACATCCCGACCAGCAAAGGCGTCGTCAAAGTGGACGGCGGAAGCGGCGAGGTCCTGTGGCAGGTGCGTAACCGCAGGGGGTTCGTGCCGACGACTCCAGTGGCGGTGCCGCACGGCATCGCGGTCGTGGACGGGGGCACCGACCTGGTGCTGCTGAACAGGAGGGACGGCGCGGAAATCTGGCGGACCACCTTCCAGGCCGCCGGCCCCTTCTCTATGACCAGCTACGCGGTCACACCGCACCCGGTCTTCGCCTCTCCCTCACAGGTGACCGTGGATGGTACGGAGCTCCTGCTGGTACCCGGCCTCGATGGGCGGATCCACGTGGTCATCGCGCAGACCGGAGAGCGTCGCGACGACATCGAATTGGATGTTCCGATCGCCGCGTCCCTGGCGGTGACGGGGGATACCTTGCTGGCCGTCGGCGTCGACGGCGGCGTGCTCGCGATCGACCGGCGGGTGCTGGGATGACATCCGATGCGTCAGTGCCGCCGCACGAACGGGTGACCGCCGCACTGCCGGTCGGATCCGCGATCGCCCTAGCCCCCACCGGCCATGGTCACAACACGCTGGGCATCAGGCCCGAGCACCTGCGGCTGTCCGCGGACGGACCGTTGACGGCGCGCGCGCCGAGGTCGCGCTGGTCGAGTCCGCAGGACTCTATGACGTCGTCCATCTCGACCTCGGCCGTGCCGGGCGCGTGGCCGGCGGGCACCGTCGGCGGGCCGGCAGGTCACGCTCTCCTGCGGCCCCGGCGATCTGCTGGCCTTCGACGACCGCTTCCTTGGCACCGTCGCCGAGCTTCCCCTCCTCGAAAGCAGCTTCTGCACCTCATGACCCACCTCAGCGACATGCTCGTGCTGTTCGACGTGAACGGCACGCTCATGGACGACACCCATCGCGCGCACGCCGCCACCAACGACGTCCTGTCCAGCAGGCGCCTCGCTCTTCTGTCCTTGAAGGAGTTCCTCGACCGGTTCCGCCTGCCGTTGCTCGATTTCCTCACCGACCTGGGCGTTCCCGACACCGACATCGCGCTCGAGGAGTGGAACCGTGCCATCGCCGACCGCGAGGCACCTGCCCGCGCCGGGGCCGAGTGTCTTCTTCGCAGCCTGCGCGCCGCCGGCGCCCGTGTGGGCGTCGTCTCCGCCGCGGCCGCCTCAGCCGTCCATGGCGACCTTGACCGCACCGGACTCGCCCCTTACCTGGACGTCATCGTCACCGACGCCGACGACAAGATCGCACATCTGGACGCCCACCGCGCGAATCACGCGAGGCTCGTCTACGTCGGGGACACCGAGTACGACATAGCCTGCGCCCGCACCGCCGGCTACATGGCCATCGCCGTCACCGGTGGTTACCGTTCGGAATTCTTCCTCCAGGCCGCCCACCCCGACGCGATCATCAACGACCTGGGCGAGCTGCCGCGCGTCCTGGGGCATGAGGCCACAGGCGTCACCACACGCGGCTCGGCAGGAGACACCGGGCCTGGCGGCCACGACTTCCGGTTCTAAGCACGCCCTCTATCGTCAGGAGACACAGGACACATGCGCGTACACCACCTCAACTGCGGCACGATGAATGTCCAAGGCATCCCACTCGTGACCCACATCCTGGTCGTCGAGACCGACCAAGGTTTGGTGCTCGTGGACACCGGCTTCGGCACCGCCGACGTCGCCGACCCCGCCGGGAGGCTCGGGCCGCTCCGCCTCCTCCTGAACCCGGCGTGCTCACCCGCCGAAACTGCAATCACCCAGATCCGGTCGCTTGGATACACCGCCGATGACGTTAGACACATCGTGCTGACCCATATGGACTTTGACCATATCGGCGGACTGCCCGACTTTCCGGGCGCGGTCGTGCACACCACCGCCGCTGAACAGCAGGCCGCGATGATCACCTCGGACGAGGTGGAGAAACAACGCTACCGGCCGGTCCAATGGGCCCATCGTCCCATCATGTCGCTCTACGAAGGCCCAGGCGAGCCATGGCGTGGTTTCACCGGCGCCTACCAGGTCAACGGGCTCGACGACCGATTCGCGCTCATTCCCATGCCAGGCCACACCCGGGGCCACGCCGCCGTCGCCATCGACGTCGGAGACGGCAGGCTGCTCCTGCACGCGGGCGACGCGCTCTTCGACGGCAGCAGCGCGAACCTCACAGACCACACCGGACGCCCGTTGGAACTTTGGCCGGAGTTCCGGCAGTTCGAACAGCAGGCCGCCATCGATCCCGGTGCCATCGCCGCCAATCACCGCCGGCTCGCCCAGCTCAACACCGAGCCCGGCGTTGAGATCGTCTGCTCCCATGACCCCCGTGTCCTCGCCGCGATCACAACTCTCCGTTCCGGCCTGTCTGCCGAATCCGGCGACCCCCTGACGAGGCCATAGGTGAGGCGGACCAGGCGGCTGACCGGCTGGGCATAGAGGAGCAGCAGGATCGCGGCGACGCGGGCGTGGGGAGGGCCGGTCTGGTCGATGAGGATCTCGCGGAGGAGGGCGAGCCGCTGCTGGGAGGTGAGCGGGGCGGCGCGCCGGCCCGTGTGCGGCATGAGCTTCGGGGGGCGCGCCAGCTTGTTGCGCTGAGACCACCGTAGGAAGGCGCGCAACGCGTTTCGTTCGTCCGCGGTGTGCTCGGTGACCCATGCGTCGAGGTGCGCCTGACGGCAGTCGGCCAGGGTGAGGTCCCGATCGGCGAGCCAGGTCAGGAAGCGGGTGGCGTAGATGATCTGCTGTCCGGCATAGCTCCGGCTGGAGGGCTTGACGGGATGGATCTGGCCGGTGCCGTCGTCGAGCAGTTCGGTCAGCCGATCGATGAGGGTGCAGCCGGTGCAGAGGCGCCGGGCGTGGAGCTTGCCTTCCTCGCCGCGGCGTGAACAGCGGTAGCACGGCTTGAACCCGGCGCAAGTGCTGCAGATCGGCTTCCCGTCCTCGGGCCGCAGGCCAGGCAGGACAGGTGCCGCGCAGCCGCAGCCCCCGGTCGACGCAGGTCCGGCAGACAGGCCCATCGGGCCACCACCCGGCGGGGTAGGACAACCGCCGGCACCGGGTGCAGGTCCGTTTCACGCTCATCCTTCGGGGGTGATCCGGGCTCGTCGGGGCCGCAGATGGGCAGGGGGCGGCGGGGTGGGGACGTCGCCGTCGGCGGTCTTGCGGACTCCGGCGTTCTGCGCCTCGACCGGGACGAGGTTCGTGGGCGTGGTCTGGAAGATGTCGCAGAATGCGGCCAGGAGCTGCAGGGACAGCCGTTCGGGGGGCCCGGTGACGAGCCGGTGGACCTGGGAGGCCGACAGCTTGATTCCGCGCTCGGCGAGCAGCGGGTCCAGCTCGGTCGTGGCGAACATGCCGTGGGCGGCCATGATCTCTCGCAGCCGCCAGGAGTAGGTGACCTTGCGCTTCACGACGGGCCGCCCTTCGCGGCGACGGCGGCCAGCGCCTGCGCCACCGTGGTGTCCAAGGCTCGTCTCAGGGTGCGGGTCCGGAAGTCGGAGGACACACAGGTGTAGATCGCCGTGGTCGAGGCGTGCTCGTGGCCGACCTGCTGGCCTTGCCGAAGCGCACCAGGCAGACGCCGTACTGGCCGAACCATGCCCGCCACCGCGAAGAACCCGAACAGCCCCAGAGCCAAGAAAGACCTGGACCGCAAGGCCCGGTCCGGCGCAGACGAGAACGCTCACCGGCGGGGCGGCAAGCGTCGCTGAGAATTGCCGAATTGTTCTTGCAGCCTCCGTGCGCATCTGGTCGTCCTTGTCGAACAGGCGGACGACACCGGTGCGAGGGGTGATGGAGACCGTCGTCGAGCCGCAGGCGCGTACTCCTCAGCACGGACGCCGGCACCCAGCAGCGTGAGGATGATGGCCGCGTGCGCACCATCCGTCCTTGACGACGGTGAAACCCTCACCCAAGGGCGCGGGCCAGGGACTCGGCTCTGCGGTGGTCGTACGGTGCGGCCAGGCGTTCGGCGGTCGCCATCGCCTGCTCGGCCGCCCGCCTGGCCTGCCTGCGCCCGCCCAGGGCGGCCAGGATCAGTGCGAGGGCCCAGCCGATCCGGGCGGCGGCGCCGGGGTTGCGGGCGGCGTACCGGGAGAGGTGCCCGAGCAGGAGGGGGGCCACGGTCCGGTCCTGCCCCGCGTCCCCGAGCAGCTCGGCGAGGCCGGTCCAGCACTCCAGCATGCCGAGTTGCACCGCCGGCAGCCGCTCGGCCAGCGTCAGCGCCTCGGCCAGCGCCGCAGGCGCCCGCGCCGGGTCCAGGCGGGCCGCGATGGTGAGCAGGCGCAGCTCCTGGATCGTGCGGCTCGCCGGGCTGTCGCGCAGGCCGATCTCCTTCGCGTGCATACGCCGCCGCTCGTGCGAGGCGCGGGCGGCCGCCAGCAGCTCCCGGATCCGCTCCACCGGCACCCCGTCCAGGCGCAACAGCGCTTCCGCCCGGCCGGTCAGGCACCAGTGGCGGCCGATATCGTCCCCGCCCACCCGCGCGACCGCCAGCTCCTCCGTCTCCGCGTACCCGGTGGCCGCCGCGGCGAACTCGCCCTGCCACAGCGCGGTCTCGGCGAGCATGCCGGCGCAGTTCTCGGCCACCCGCGGGTCGATCGTCCGCGACCGTCCCTCCGTGAACGACCGCCTGGCGTCCTCGAAACGGCCCGCGTGGAGCAGGTCGATCCCGCGGGCCAGCCGGGCCCGGTGCACGGCCTCGTCCGGGTGGTCGATGACGGAAAGTGCCCGGTCGGCGAGACTGCCGTAGTGGGTGGCGATCCGGTGGCGGCCGGCGAGGCGGGCGATGGTGGCGAAGTTCGCGTAGGACTCGGCGCGCAGGGCGGGGTCGGTGCCGCGGTCGGCGGCGTTGAGCTGACGCAGCGAGGTCACCAGCATCACGGGGAGGTCCTGCTGGTGGTAGGCGAGCCGGGCGAGCAAGGTCAGCGCCTGCGCGGCCTCGGCCTCGTCCGTACGGGGTACGGGGAGAAGACGGTGGGCGGCCGTGGTCGGCAGGAGGCGGTGGGCGGCCTGGCGGGTGGCGGCGGCCAGGAGAGCGGTCGCGAGGTCGGCGGGGGTGGTGGGGAGTGGCTCGCCGAGCGTGTCGAGGGCGGCGCGGGCCAGGCGGGTGGCGGCGCGTTCCCTGGCGAGCTGGTGGGAGCTCACCGCAGCCATCCGGAGCAGGCGGGCCCGCAGGCGCAGGTCTTCCGGAGGGCGGTCGAGGTGCTCGCGGACGATCGTCACCGACTCCTCGTACAGGCGCAATCGCAGGCACAACGTCCAGTAGTGGTCCAGGAAGCGCGGCTGCCCGGAGACCCGCCAGGCCAGGCGGATGTTGTCCATCTCGGCGCCGAGCACGCGGACGACCTCGGCGTCCGAGCCGTCCTGGAGCGCGGTGGCGTGCCGGTCGAGGAGGCGGGCGTAATGGCGGGCGTGCCGTTCGGGTACCCCCGGGTCCTCCAAATGGGCGGCGGCGAGCCGCTGGATGAGAGGGTGGAGGGTGTACCGGCCGGACGGGGTGAGCTGCAGCATGCTGTGGTCGACCAGGTGGACCAGCACCTCGGGGCTGGTTTCGGCGACCTCCAGGGCCGCGCGCAGGGTGCAGCCGCCGCCGAACACCGACAACGACGCCAGCGCCGACCGCCTCGCCGGGTCGAGCAGCCGCCAGGACGTCTCGAAGACCGTACGCATGCTCGCGTGCCTGGACCGTGCGGCGGGCCCGGCCGTGGAGAGCAGCCCCGTGTCCACGCCGAGGCGTTCGGCCAGGTCGGCACAGGGCACGGCACGCAGCAGGCCGGCCGCCAGCTCGATCGCCAACGGCAGCCCGCCGGTCGCGGCGCAGATCGCGGCCACCAGCGGGGCCTCGCGCTCGGCGTCGAACCCCGGCTGGGCCTTGAGCGCCCGCACGACGAACAACGCCTCGGCGGCCGACTCGGCAAGCCCCTCCACCGGGACGATCACCTGCCCGGGCACGTCCAGCCGCCGCCGGCTGGTCGCCAGCACCCGCACACCCGGCGCCACCCGCAGGATCTCCGCGATCACCCTGTCGAAGGACGGCAGATGTTCGAGATTGTCGAGCACCAGCAGCGTCGAACGACCGGCGAGGGCGGCGAGCAGCAGCTCGGCGGCGGGCCGTGGCGGCGAGAGGTCCACGCCGAGCCGGCGCGCGAGCGTCGTCACAGCCGCCTCCGCCCGCACCCCGGCAAAGGATACGAACGCGACATCCGCCAAGGAAGGGGACGCGGCGTTGTGCTCACCGGGCTTCGCGGAGGAGGGAGAGGGGGCATTGCGCTCGCCGGCTCGCGCGGAGGACACGGAGGATAGGGACGCGGTGTCGTGCCTCCTGATCCCCGTGGAGGCGAGGGACGCGGCATCCCGGCGCCCGACCTCCGCCGCGGCGATGGCCAGGCGGGTCTTGCCGATGCCGCCCGGGCCCGACAGGGTGATCAGGCGTTCCCGGGCCAGCAGGGCACTTAGGCGGCGGATGTCGGACTCGCGGCCGACCAGCTCCGACCCGGGGACCGGCAGGGCAGCCCGGCGGGCGGTCGCGGGCCGGGGCGTGAGGTCCTGGCGGAGCGCGCGGGTCTCGGGTACGGGATCGACGCCCAGCTCGCGCGCCAGCCGCAGGCGCAGCTCCTCGTAGCAGGCCAGGGCCGCGGCCCGGTTCCCGGTCCTGGCCAGGGAGGCGATCAGCACCCGGTGGGCCTCCTCGTCGTACGGGTCCAGCCCCGTCACGATCCTGGCCAGCCGTACGACGTGTTCGGAGGCGGCGGGCCCAGCGCGTACGAGCAGCTCGCGCAGCACCAGCCGGGCCCGCTGCCGCTCGCACTCCAGCCACCCGGTGAACGCGGGCGCGTCCCCGAAGGAGAGGCCGTCGAGGAACTCCCCGCGCCACAACCGGAGCGCCCCCGCCACCGTCGAGCCCTGGGTGAGCTGCCAGTAGTCCACGAAGCAGTCGTCGTCGGCGCGGAAGCCGACGTGGTCGCGGGTGATGTCGAGCCAGCCGCCCACGTCCTTGCGCAGCTCCGACAGCGCCAGCCGCAGGCTGCCCCTGGCGTTGGCGTCGGGGCGCTCGCCCCACAGCAGCCCCGCGAGCTCGGCCCGTGAACGCGCCCCCGGCGTGGTGGCGAGGTAGCAGAGGAGTGCCCGGGTCTTGGCGGAACGGATCCGCACCGGTCTTCCCCCGACAGCCAGCTCGGGCGTGCCGAGCAGCAGCAGACTGAAGGAGTCTCCCATACGAAGATAGTAGGCACGTGCCTGCCGCCCGACTATGTCAGAAGACACGGAGAGCGTGTGCTCTATGCCATTGACCTGCGATCTAACGATGCGCTCACGCTGCGTCCGCGACTCTGATGCCGCGTTTCGCGACGGTCGCGAAACGTCAGCGTCTCCAGGAGGAGCAGCATGCATTCTCGTAAGGTGATCGCCGCACTCGCCCTGGCCGGAGGTCTGGTGGCGCCGATGGCGTTGGCCGCGACCCCGGCGGCCGCCATGGCCGGCTCGTGCCGCGTGGAACTGTACGACATCGACGCCGGCAACGTGGCCGACCGGGACGGCCGGGACGAGCTCCGGTTCCTGGTCGATGGGAACCTGTTCCCCAGGATCAACGCCAACTACTTCGGCATGAACGCCGGTGACGACGGGGATCCCGGCGACTTCGAAGACCCGACCTCGATCATCCTGAGCACCCAGGACGTGGTCTTCGACCTGCGCGAGGTCGACGGCCCGATCTGGGGACAGGGCGACCGGCTCGGCACGGTGACCGCCTTCGGCAGCACGTGCGCCGGGCTCGCCACGGGCGCCACCAGGACCATCACGAGGACCCTCACCGGGACCGAGCAGACGGAATACTCGTACGTGGTCAGCCTTGAGATGACCGCTCTGTAACCGCCCTCGGAGCCGAGGCCGCGCTGCCGCCGCGGGGCAGCGCGGCATCCACACGCTGGTCGGCATCGACGATGAAAGCCACACGAGAGCCCAGGCAGCCGGCGACCGCCGGCGAGGTACCCGCCGAAGACGACGACTTTCAGCGGCGGGCGCTTGTCCTCGGAGAGGGCGCGGACGACAGCGCGGGACGCGACGCAAGACGCGCCCCGCCCTCCCGGCGGTGCGCACCTTCTCGCACTTCCAGGAGCGGCAGACCCGCCGCGTACCGCCGGAGGAAACCGGCGGTCGGGGTGTCCGCGGTCGCGACGGCGTCCGGGGTGCCCTCCGCGATCACCGCGCCCCCGTCCGGACCGGCTCCCGGCCCCAGGTCGATCACCCAGTCCGCGGACGCGGCGACGGGGATGTCATGTTCGGCCACGACGACGGTGTTGCCCGAGTCGAGCAGCACATCGAGCGCATCCACCACACGCTGGATGTCGGACGGGTGCAGGCCCGAGACGGGTTCGTCGAGAACGACAAGGCCGGCCTTGCGGCCCGCGGCACCGCGCTGGATCGCGGACGCCAGCTTCAGCCGCTGCGCCTCGCCGCCGGACAACTCTGTGGCGCTCTGGCCGAGCTGGAGATAGCCAAGCCCGACCTGGTTCAAGGCTCCCAGGGTTTCCGCGAGTTGCCGGGGTTCGGAGAACCGCTCCACAGCCTCGGCGACGGTCAGCTCCAGCACCTGATCGATGGCCAACCCCTGATACCTGATCTCCAAGGCCTCCGGCTTGTAGCGCCGACCCTCGCACGCGTCGCAGACCACCCAGACATCCGGCAGGAAGTGCATGTCGACCAGCTTGCGGCCATAGCCGGTGCAGGTTTCGCAGCGGCCGCCACCCGCGGTGTTGAAGCTGAACCAGGAGGCCTTGACCCCGCGTCCGCGCGCCACGTCGGTTTCGGCGAACAGCTTGCGGACAATGTCGAACGCCTTGCTGTAGGTGGCCGGGTTGGACCGCGGTGTCCGCCCGAGCGGTTCCTGATCGACGACGGCGACCCAGTCGACCCCCTCCAGGCCGGTCACCTGTCGCACCGTGTCGGTCGTCGTCCCGTTCAGGGCGGCCTCCACGTTCGCCGCGAGCGCGCCGAGCAGGCTGCTCTTGCCGCTGCCGCTCACCCCGGTCAGGCAGGTGAGCCGACCGGCGGGGAAACGCACCAGGTCCGCGGTCACGTTGTGCGCACGCAGGCCGTGCAGCTCCACCCAGCCGGTGTCATCCCCGGCCGGACGGCGGGTCCGGCGCAGCCGCGGCCCCTCACCGGCCAGATAGCGTCCGGTCAGCGACGTCGGGTGGGCGGCCGCGTCGGCGGGAGGCCCCGACACCAGGATCTCACCGCCGAGGCGGCCCGCGCCGGGCCCCATATCGATCACCCAGTCGGCCCGGGCGATCAGCTCGGGGTCGTGCTCGACCAGGAGCACCGTGTTGCCGGCCTTGCGGAGCTCCAGGGCGATGTCGAGCAGGTGCGCCTTGTCCGCCGGATGCAGCCCGGTCCCGGGCTCGTCCAGGACGAAGACGATGCCGCTCAGCTCGGTGCTGAGCTGCGCGGCGAGCCGGGTTCGCTGCAACTCACCCCCGGACAGCGTCACCGCGCTTCGGGACAGCTGGAGATGGGACAGGCCGAGCCGGTCGAGGATCCCGAGCCTGCGGCCAAGGTCCTGCAGCAGCGGCTCACCCACCTCGCGCTGCCGGGTGCCCAGGTCGCCGGCCACACGCTCCGCCCAGCCGCACACCTCCCGTACGTCCACCTCGAGCAGGTCGGGATAGGTCAGCCCGCCGAGCCGCACGGACCGGGCCACCTGGTCGTACCCGCTGCCGCCGCAGGTGCCGCACGGCTGTTTGCGCATGTACGGCAGGTAGCGCTGCTTGGCGCCGGAGGTCTGGGCGTTCACGAACACCCGCTCCACCTCGGCGAGCGCGCCCCGCAGCGGCTGGCTCAAGGTGTAGGTCACCGAGACCGTCTCCTTTTTGTTGGGCACGTCGACGGTCGCCTTGACCTTCTCCTCACCCGTGCCGTACAGCACGCAGCGGCGGAACTCCTCCGGCAGCGACTGCCACGGCCGGCCGAGGTCCACGCCGCGCTTCTCGGCGAGCGCCGGCACGAACGCGTGCTCCCCTGACCGCCACTTGGCGTACCAGGGCGAGGCCCCCTCGAAGAGCGGAAGCTCCGGATGGGTGATGACCAGGTCCTCCTGCGCCTGCCAGCGCCCGCCCACCCCATGGCAGTCCGCGCAGCTCCCTTCCGGGGTATCGCGGTTGAAATGAGCGGTCGTCAGATGCCCGTCCCCACTCTCCGTCGCCGGGTCCGCGCCGATCCCCGGAAGGCGCGAGTACAGCAGCCCCAGATGCCCGTCGATGCCGGTGATCGTCGCGACCGTGGACCGGGGGTTGCGGTTCAGACGGCGCTGGTCGACCGCGAGCGTCGCGCCGAGTCCCAGGATGCGGTCGACCTTCGGCCGATTGCGCTGGGTGATGTACTGCCGTACGAACGGCGAAAGCCCTTCCAGATACCGCAGCTGGGCCTCGTTGTGCAGGGTGTCGATGGCCAGCGAGGTCTTGCCGCTGCCGCTCACGCCGGTGAAGGCGGTGAGCCACCCCTTGGGGATGCTCACCGACACGTCCCGCAGATTGTTGGTACGAGCCCCCACCACCTCGATGGCCTCGCACCCCATACTGGCGACATCCCGTACGAACGCAGTCAACCTTCGTCCACCCTCTCGCAACACGGCAGAACATGGGCGGCCAGCCGCCACCCATGCCGAACAAACCGATCAAGCCACTACCCGGCGGCCGCTCGTCACAATGGCGCTGAGCGGCCGCTTCACCACCCCCGTCGGCGCCGACCGGTGAACCCATGGTCGCTCTGAAACCCGACGACTTGTGTCATGTTTTTCTTCCGTTCCGCGGACGCCGCCGGGCCGGCGCGGACTTGATGAACGCCGGCGCGTCGAAGTCGTCATCGTCGTCCGCTGACGTCTCACTCGCCTGCTCCTGGCGGTCTCCGGCCGCCTCGGCTCCGCCGGACGTCGAACGATCTTCGGCGGAGTCGGAGGTGAGCGAGTCCAGTTCGTCTGCTCGCCGGAGGTCCTTGGGGCGGCCGAGGGCGCGGCGCATCCGGATCAGGTCCTGTCGGGAGACGTAGTGCACTTCCAGGCCGCCCGGGTCGACTGCGGTGATCGCGTGGTCGAGGCACTCTCGGACGTGAAGGTTGCCCCAAGGGAGCGCCGGGGTGCAGCAGTCGCCGCCGGCTCCGGGTGAGGTGAACTGCACTTTGGGGCGGAGAAAGGAATCCGGGTGAGTTGCTACGGGGTTGCCTGTTTCGTCGGCGAGTTGAGCGTCGACGGAGGTGAAGGCGGCCGCCAGGGCCGGAGCGTGAGCCGGCACGCCATCCCAGAGCAGGTCCAGATCGCCGGTCAGTTCGGTGGATCCATGCATGATGCCGGCGACCTGCCCGATCACGACGGCTCGGACGCCGTGGCGGTGGAGGGCTTCGAGCAGCGGGAACGGGTCGAAGCCGAGGGCACCGTCGGTGCCGATCGTGCCGACGTCGTCGTCGGCGTCCTCGTGGCCCAGGCCGGTGCCCGCCCGGTCGAGAGCCAGTTCACGGGTACGTCGGGCGGCGGTACGGAGTCGTTCCAGCGGTTCGTCGATCATCTGACCCATGCAACACCCGGCCGCACTCATGGCGCACTCGAATCCAGCGGCGACCGGCCCGTTGGTCTGCCCGGCTGAAAGCCTGCTGCGCCGGTCGCCGGGGTCGTCTCAGGCATCCGGCACCGTGGCGAGGCCCGCTACCAAACGCCTGGTGGCGGGCCTCTTCGCGTGGACGTCTCCGGGTCACCTAAACGGAGAAGCTTCCGCTCCCAGGTGCGACGTGGGTGCCGTAGCCGGGCTGGACCGTGAGGGAGGGGCCGAGGCAGAGCGGGTCGGAGTAGGTGCGGACAGGTTTATCGGTCTGGTTGATGAGCACGTGGGCGGCGGGGGGCAGCTTCACGCAGCCGCTGGGATCGGTGTAGACCTTCAGCGGTATGGGCTCGACCTCGAAGACGACCACCTCGCCGGTGGCGGCCTGTGCCGGGACCGGGGTCCCCAGCAAACTCATGGTGGCACCTGCGGCCACAAGGGCAGTGAATCTCAGGCGAGACTTGAGAGAAACGGACACTGGCGCTCCTCGGGGGAGAGGGCCCACTTGCCGGGCCTGTTCTCTGTGGTGTCCCCCGTCTCAACTGTCTCACCAGTCAGGTATCACAGACGTCACCTGATTGGGCACGTACGGTAATCGCCCCTGGGTGATGCTCCAAGGTGCAAGCAGGCGACAGGTCCGGGCCTGGGCGGGCAACAGGTGGAGACCGCGAGCCGCTCAGTGTCAGGCTGTGTGCCGGTAGGCGGGGTAGGTGAGGTAGCCGGCATCGCCACCCTGGTACCAGGTGGACTCGTCGTGCGGTGCGATCGGGAGCCCCTGGCGCAGCCGCTCCACCAGGTCGGGGTTGGCGATGAAGGCGCGGCCGAAGCTGATCAGGTCGGCGCCGAGCCCCAGCCAGTGATCAGCGGCTGTCTTGTCCGTCTGCCGAGGGGCCATCGGGAAGACCGGGTTGACGATGAGCGCGGCGGGCCAGGCCTTGCGCAGCCCGACGAGCACGTCCTCGTCGGTGCTGGCCTCAAGGTGGACGTACGCCAGATCCAGGGGGGCCAGCTCGGCGAGCAGCGCGCCGTACAAGGCGGGGACGTCGGTGTCCTGCGCGCCCCAGATGCCCGCGCCGGGGGAGAGTCGGATGCCGGTCCGGTGGCCTCCCACCGCCTCGACGGTCGCGGACACCGCCTCCACGGCGAATCGGATCCGGTTGGCGATCGATCCGCCGTAGGCGTCGGTGCGCAGGTTGGCGGTACTGGAGAGGAACTGGGCGATGAGGTAGCCGTTCGCGCCGTGCAGTTCCACGCCGTCGAAGCCGGCGTCGACGGCCCGGCGGGCGGCCTCGGCGTAGGATCGCGCGTGCTCGGGCACCTCGGCGGTGTCCAACGCCCGCGGCACGGGTGCGGGCTTGGGGCCTGTCGGGGTGAACACCTCCCCGGCGGCGGGAACGGCCGAGGGGCCCACCGGCCGCATCCCCGTGGTGTCGGGGTGGGAGACCCGGCCTGAGTGCATGATCTGGGCGAAGACGCGCCCGCCGTTGGTGTGGACCGCATCGGTGACCGGCAGCCAGGCTGTGACCTGCGCGTCGGTGTACAGCCCCGGGGTGCCGGGGTTGGACTGCCCGACAAGGCTGGGCTGCACCCCTTCGGTCACGATGAGCCCGGCAGTGGCGCGCTGGGCGTAGTAGGTCACCATCGACGGTGTCGCCAGGCCGCCCGCACCCGCGCGGACCCGGGTCATCGGGGCCATCACCACGCGATTGGGCAAGCTCAGCGCACCGAGCTGGTAGCGGTCGAACAGGGTCGTCATTTCTGCGCGCCTTTCGGGGTTCCTGCGGATGGTCGCGTCCGTCGGCTGGATGCGAGGACTAAGCTAAGACCTGACACTGACGTCAGATGCAAGCGTTTAGCCGAGGATTTTCGATGGGAGGTGCGATGCGGATCGGGGAGTTGGCGTCGCGGACCGGGGTGAGCGTCCGTTCCCTGCGCTACTACGAGGAGCAGGGCCTGCTCGCCAGCACGCGCAGCACCAGCGGCCAGCGTCACTACACCGACGACGAGATCGAGCGGGTGAGGTTCGTCCAGCGCCTGTACGCCGCCGGGCTCTCCAGTCGTACGATCGTCGAGCTGTTGCCGTGCGTCGACTCGCCCAGCGAGCAGAACTCCGACGAGGCGTTCGAGCGGCTGGTACAGGAGCGAGACCGGATCGACCGGCACATCAATGAGCTCTCCGGCGCCCGTGACGCCCTCGACCGGCTCATCGACGCCAACCGCGCGCACCGCGATCGGCTGACGACTCGCCGACCTCAAGCCCTTCCGGGGACGCGTTGACCACTGGGCCTTCTCCTCCTCGGTAACGGCCTTCTTCAACGAGCCGCAGGACAAGGACGGTCCGCTCCGGGGCTCGTCACGCGAACCCGGACGGAGGGCCGACAGGGCGGGCGAGGTCTCGATCACCGCAGAGGCCTGGCCGGCCCGACGTCGGCCCCGGCGCGGTTTGGCCGCACCCCGCAAAAACGTTAAGGTTATTAACGTTATGAACGTTAACGAATCCGGGAATGAAGTCGCGGACGGACCGCCCGAAGCCCTGACCAGGTGGACCGGCTTCCTGCTGAACTGGGTCGCAGCCCACGCCCGCGAGGCCTATGAGCAGGTCGCGGCGCAGGTCGGGCTGAAACCACAGCACCTGGGCGTGCTCACCCAGATTCAGCACGGCCCGATGATCCAGGCTCGGCTGAGCGACCGGCTGAGGGTGTTCAAGCCCGTCATGGTCACCCTGGTGAACGAGCTGGAGGCGATGGATCTGGCGGAGCGCCGGCCGCACATCGGCGACCGCCGCGCGATGGAGGTACACATCCTTCCCGCCGGCCTGGACAAGATCCGGGAAGTCGAGCGGCTCAGCGAGCAGGCCTCGGCGGAGTTCTTCAGCCCGCTCACCCTCAAGGAGCAGCAGACCCTGCACGGCCTGCTCGCCAAGCTCGCCAAGGACGGCCCTACCGGCGCCTGGCAGTCCCCGCGCTGACGGAGAGCGCCTCGATCCAACCGCGCCCCCCAGAGCCGATCGACGCCTGGGGTCTTGTCAGGAGGAACACATGCACGACACGGTGCAGACCCAGCAAGGTCTGGTCCGCGGCCGTACCCACGAGGGCGTCGTCTCGTTCAAGGGCATCCCGTACGCCGCCGCACCCGATGGCGCGCGGCGTTTCCTGCCGCCGCGACCGGCCGCGTCCTGGAACGGAGTACGGGAGACCGGCGCTTTCGGCGGCGCGCCACCGCAACGACCGCCGGCGCCGGGGGTTCCGGCGGTGTGGCAGCCCGGCGACGGCCTGGACTGCCTGACGGTGAACGTCTGGACCCCGGCCCCCGGGGACACGCGCCTGCCGGTGATGGTGTGGATCTACGGTGGCCAGTGGACTCACGGCGCCGCGGCGATGCC
Source organism: Streptosporangium sp. NPDC049248 (assembly GCF_040678965.1). Lineage (NCBI taxonomy): Bacteria > Bacillati > Actinomycetota > Actinomycetes > Streptosporangiales > Streptosporangiaceae > Streptosporangium > Streptosporangium sp. NPDC049248. Next base: position 393,130 of record NZ_JBFAQY010000002.1, on the reverse strand, counting down.
GCACTACGACGGCTCGGTCCTGGCCGGATCCGGAGTGGTCGTCGTGACCTTCGACTACCGCACCGGATTCGAGGGCTTCGGTCACCTGCCCGGCGTACCCGACAACCGCGGCCTGCTGGACCAGCTCGCCGCGCTCGCCTGGGTCCAGGACAACATCGCCGCTTTCGGCGGCGACCCCGGCAACGTCACCGTCTTCGGCCAGTCCGCCGGCGGCGCGTCCGCCGCCCTGCTCGCCGCAGCGCCGGCCGCCGCCGGCCTGTTCCGGCGGTGCATCGTGCAGAGCCTTCCCGCGGGCCACCTCGGCGCCCCCGAAGCCCGGCGGGTCACCGAACGGCTCGCGGCAGCCGTCGGCACCGCCCCTACCCGAGACGCCCTGGCCGCGCTGCCCGCCGAAGCCCTCCTGGAAGTGCCGGACGCCCAGCTGACCGGCGGGCGCCCCGGCGGCGCGTTCGCTCCCGTCATCGACGGTGACCTGGTCACCGCACCTCCCTGGCAGGCTCTCGCCGACGGGCGTGCCCGCCACATCGACCTGCTCTGCGGCTTCACCCACGACGAATACCGCGGTTTCCCGCCCCCGGCCGACCCGGCGCGGATCGACCTGGCGGCCGTTGCGATCAGCTTCGGCCTCGCCCCCGACGCCGCCCCGGCCTATCGGGCCGCCTACCCCGACAGCACCGTCACCGAACTGTTCACCACGCTGATGTCCGACGCCCTGGTGCGCATGCCGACCACCTTCACCGCCGAAGCGCACGCCAGGACGGGCGGCCGCACCTGGCTGTACGACTTCGCCTGGCAAGGACCGATCGGCGCCGCCCACGGCATCGACCTTCCGTTCGTCTTCGGCCTGCCGCACACCCGCTACGCCGCCCGTTTCCTCGGCACCCCGCCCCCCGCCGACTTCGCCGCCCTGTCCCACCGGATCCGCACCGCATGGACCGCTTTCGCCGCTACCGGCGACCCCGGCTGGCCGCCCTTCGACACCCGGCTCGGCTCCACCCGCATCTGGGACATCACCCCCACCGACACCGCTTATCCCGTACCGGACTCCCACCGCATCTGGGAGCGGACACAGCCATCCCCCGCAGCGCCGAGTTGAGCGGGAGTGTGACAACGAAGCCCCGGCCCCCTGCAGAAGAGGGGGCCGGGGCTTCGTCCTGTCGGTAGTCGGTGAGGAGTCGTCCGCAAGCGGGCGGATAGTTGATCATCCGTCAGGCGGACGCCGTCTCCACTGTGCGCGACTCATACTTTGGCCCGCACCACGCGGCCTCCCTGGCCGTATTCGCACGGGGAAAGGAACCAACAAGATGAGGACGTACAGCAAGGCGGTACACGCCGCGGTGGTGGCCGCTTCGGCGGCGGCCCTGGCCGTGGTCTCGCCCGCACCGGCCGCGTCCGCGGCGGCGGTGACGATCAGGGTCGTACCGGCCTATTCCGAGACCCAGGAGGAATCCTCCTCCTGGTTCGTCTGCCCCACCAACCAGGTGCTCACGGGGCGGTCGCACCGCGGGGACGAGAACGCCGACACGACGTACACCTGTAGCTGGATTTTCATAAACGACGAGCAGGTGCAGGTGAGCATCGGCGACTGGAGCCTCGAATACCGGGAGAACAACTCCAACTACTCCTCCCCGCCGAACCAGGCGCTCGTCGGGCGTCGGCACATCCTCGACGAGAACGGCTGGACCCGGTACCGCTCCGCCTCCCTGGCGTGGCGGGGACAGACGGTGCGGCTGATCGATCCCCTGTGGACCGGCGACCTCAAGGAGAGCAACCACAACTACCAGACCGGCACCCAGCGGGTTCTGATCGGTCGCGCGCACTCCGGGGACGAGAACGGCAACACCCGCTACCAGCACGCCTACGTGACCATCGACGCCTGACCCCGGAAAGGAAGACGACATGAAGAAGTTCGCGTTCGCCGCGCTGGCGGTCGCCGCCGTCGCGGCGCTGAACATCCCGGTCCCGGCCTCGGCGGCGACGATCAAGGTCGAGTACGTCTACAGCGGAACCGTGAAGGAGTCGGGGGGCGAGGCCTCCTGCCCAGAGGGCCAGGTCATGACCGGGCGGTCGCACTACGGGGACGAGAACGCCGACACCACCTACCAGTGCAGTTGGATTTTCATCGACGGCGTGCAGGTGGAGGTGTTCACCGGCGACTGGTACGGCTACGCGAAGGAGAGCAGGTCGAACTTCTCCGCACCGCTGGACCAGGCGATCGTCGGGCGTTGGCACCACGGTGACGAGAACGGCTCCACCATTTACAAGACCGGGGCTCTCTACTGGCAGGGGATTCAGGTCCGCATCACCGACCGGACGTGGACGGGTTCCTACACGGAGAGCGGCCACACCACGCAGGCCGGTTTCAACCAGGTCATGACGGGGCGCAACCACAGCGGTGACGAGAACGGCAAGACGTACTACCAGTACGGAACGGTGACGTTCGCGGGCTGACAGGGCCGATCGCCGCCGCCCACCCCCGGGCGGCGGTCTTGTCACAGCGGCGACAACAGGACAAGGCGCCTCTCCCGGCACGCTCGCCGTGACGGTCGAGCCGACCACGGAGCACGGGAAGCCGTTCAGCGATCTGAGATATCCGCCCATTCGTCTCACAGATCTGAGGCATGATCGCTGAAGTGCGGTTCGCCACATCGGTGACCCCTGGAAGCCGGCACCCGATCGCCCTGGAGAAGTCGTCATGACCATGCCCGAGCACATCGCGACCTGGCGCGACGCTCGCTACGACATGCCCGTCAGCCGGCAGCTGGAGCGCTACAACGAGCTGGCCGCCAGGCACGCGTCGGCTCGCGCCCGGATCGAGCTGGTGGACCGGGGAATCTATGACCCCGTCCGGCATGGAGCCGATGACCGTCCTCCGCTCACCGTGGCCGAGCACATCGAGCTGCTGGCGCTGGCGGAATGCATCGCACGCACCGTGCGTCATCCCGCCAACGTCCACCACGCGTTACTGGCCGGGGTCACCTGGGCCGACATCGCCCGCATCGTCGACTCCGACGAGCCCACCGTCCGGCGGGACTACCGGCGGTGGGCCGACGACCAGCACGACCTCAACCGGCACGACCCCGGCCTCGGCATGACCGCCGACGAGCACGTCGCTGCGACCGCCAGAGCCGCGGAGGGGATTTAGAGCACCGCTCTAACAAGGGAGGAACTCCTGTTGATCCGGGGGCCGTCAGGCGGCGCCCTGAAGGACCTCCTCGACCGCATCGACGCCGACTGACCGGGGCCACACCGCCCGCGTGTGAGAAGGCGGGGCATGCGGGCGGCGCGGGGGTGGCCGTACGCCGTCAGGTGAGCGGGTCGTACTGGAACGCCCGGACCTCCTGCACGCAGCGGCAGGAGGCCGCGATCTTCTTCGCCCACTCCAGCGCCGCCTCGCGGGAGGGCAGGTCCAGGATCGAGCCCTGCGCCAAGGCCGTGCACCCCGGTCCTTCATGGTCGGTGAGACGGCTTTTCTCCGCCCCCTGACCATCGAGCATGAGCCAGATCATCGAAGCCCTGTCCCGTCGATGGAGCTGGCAGACTTCGACCTTGACCTTCTCCTCACACCTGAAGGCGGGGGTCTCCACGCTCAAGGAGATTCGATGACCGCAAAGACGATCACCGCCGCGGCCGCGGGCAGCTTCGAGCTCGGCGACCTGCCGGTCAACCGGATCGGGTTCGGCGCGATGCGTCTGGCGCAGCACGGCACGGTGTTCGGGAACAGCGTCCCGAGCGATCGCGGTCAGGCGATCACCGTGCTGCGCCGCGCGGTCGAGCTCGGGGTGAACCACATCGACACCGCGGCCTTCTACTTCTCGGCGCTGCGCTCGGCGAACGAGCTGATCAACCGCGCGCTGGCGCCGTACCCCGATGACCTGGTCATCGTCACCAAGGTCGGGCCGGGCCGGGATCCGTCGGGTGAGTGGCTGTGGGCCAGGCCGGAGCAGCTGCGCGGCCAGGTCGAGGAGAACCTGCGTCAGCTCGGCCGGGATCACCTCGACGTGGTGAACCTGCGCATCCCGCGGAGCCAGGCGACCGGCTCGATCGCCGAGCATTTCGGTGCGCTGGCCGACCTGCGCGACGCGGGGCTGATCCGGCATCTGGGCATCTCCAACGTCACGCCCGCGCACCTCGCCGAGGCCCAGGCCATCGCACCGGTGGTCTGCGTGCAGAACGCCTACGGCATCGGCGCACGGTCCGAGGACCACGAGTTCCTACGTATCTGCGGGGAGCAGGGGGTGGCGTTCGTACCGTTCTTCGCGATCGCCGGTGCCGGGCGCGAGGCGGGGGCGAGCGTCACCGACAGCGAGGAGGTGTTCGCCGTCGCACGCGCGCACGGTGTGACGGCCGCGCAGGTCCGGCTGGCCTGGACGCTGCAGCGCGGGCCACACGTGCTGGCCATCCCCGGCACCGGCAACCCCGATCACCTGGCCGACAACGTGGCCGCCGGCGCCCTGCGGCTCTCACCGGACGAGATGACCCGCCTCGACTCCCTTTAGAGGAGTAGGCATCGAGTGCGAGCGGCACGACTTCGGCCACTACGCTTTGCCGATGTCGGCGGAAAGAGAATTCGTGAGCTCTGATACGCGGTTGTACGACCTGCTTCTCTCGCACGTCGAGCAATACGACGACGAGACCAGCCCGTTCGAGCAGTTCGCCGCCCTCTGGTGCGAGGGCCGGGATCCGCGGTCGATCGCCGCCCTGCTCGGTGCCGATCTCGGCTCTGCCCGTATGTGCACCCTCGCCGGGGTCTGCGACGACCTGGACATCCAGTACGGTGACGGCGTGATCCTGGCCGGGCAGGCCGGTACGTGGACCCTGATCCTCCAGGTCGCGGGTTTTACCGTCGTGCTCGAAGAAAACCTCATGCGACTCTCCGAGGACGGCCGCCGGGCCCTGAGCGTGAGCTGGGACATCGGCGGTAACGAGGAAATCCACTACGCGGTGAACGGCACTGTGGCGGTGAGGCTCTCCTTCATCCTCCCCGAACACCGCACCGGGACGGATATGACCGCGCTGGATCCCTTCATGAACGGGCTGAGGTTCGAGCTGGACGAGTACGGCGAGTCGATCGAGGAGAGCATCTCGTCGGCTTTTGTCCTGGCGGGCCGGGTGACCGGTGAGGAGATCCACGCGGCCTGGCTGGATTCCCCGCACGAGCGCTTCGTTATCCCGCGCACGCGTTGACGGCTGCTCGCGGTGATCGAAGTGGCCCGGTGGGATACGGCCGGTAGCTCGCATGGATGATGCCTGGGTGCCGACGGACGGCTCCGATTCCGAGGTGCGACGTCGTGCGGGCATGGATTTTCTTGTGGCAGTCCATCGGATTCGAAGCTCACCCAGGGGGTGTGGCTCGCACATGATCCGTGCGGGGTCGGTCTGTCCAGCGGGAAGTCGAGCTGTTCAGGGAGTGGAACAGGTGAGTCTCTTGGTGAACGCCCGGTTGATGGCGGGGTCGCGGCCGTTGACGTAGCGGGCGGTGGGTTGGTAGCCGATACCGGTGTAGAGGGCGAGGGCCGCGGCGTTGCGTACGCCGGTCTCCAGGATGGAGCGCTGGGCGCCACTCCGTGTGGCGTGGTGTTCGAGCGCGGTCAGGATGCGTTCGCCCAGGCCGAGGCCGCGTAGGCGTGGGACGGTGTACATCTTCTTGATCTCGATGGTGTGGGTGGGTTCGTCGAAGGTGCGGTAGCCGCCGCAGGTCACCGGGGCGGTGTTGAGGTAGCCGATGAGGAACAGGCCGTGGGGTGGGGTGTAGGAGGCGGGGTCGGCTTCGAAGGGGTCGGCGTAGCCGTAGCGCTGTTGCTGGTCGTCGAAGAGGGCGCGGACCAGGCGGGTGGCGTCCGGGTGGTCGTAGGGGCGGGGCCGGATGAGGAAGCGGGCGGCGATCATGTCTGGGCCAGGGCGGTGTCGAGGTGGGGGAGGAAGGCCGCGACCGCCGGGGAGCGGCTGCGGCGGGCGAAGGCGGGGCGTAGGCGGCGCAGGTAGGTGAGCGCGCGGACTGACTGGACCTCATCCAGCCGGGTGAGTGCGGCCCGGCCCGCGTCGACCGACGCTTCCATGTCGCCGCGCAGCAGGTGGGCGTGGGTGAGGAAGGTGGTGTGCAGGAGGGCGGAGCGCGGGTAGTCGGGGCGGGCACCGATCCCGGAGATCGGAGCGAGGAGATCGATGGCCTCGTTGAGAAGGGGTTTGCGGTAAACGGTCATCTGCTCGCCCAGGACGACAAGGGCCTGCCCGGTCTCGGCGGCCAGTTGGTCGGGCTCCAGGTAGTAGAGGTAGGTCGGGGCGACCTCGGCCGAGTCCAGCAGTTGCCGGGCCTTCTCTGAGGCCTTGCGGAATGTGGAGAGGTCTCCGGCGGCGGCTGCGGCGGTGGCGACGCGGCCGGTGATCCGGGCTCGCGTGACGGGGTCGGCCGGGCAGCAGCGCTCGGCCGCCGAGGCGATGTGGACGGCTTCCTGGCCGTGGCCGGCGAAGGCGGAGATGTAGGCGAGCATGCCGATGGCGTTGGCGGCCCGGCCCAGCTCGCCCAGTCCTCGGGCGACCCGTTCGCTGAGGAGGAGGTAGCGTTCGGCGGCGCCGGGGCGTTGGGCGTCGAAGTGGACCCAGCCGACGAGTTGGGCGAGGTCGGCGACGATGGTCAGGAGCTGGTGCCCGACGGCGGGCTCGTAGTCGGCGCACTGCACTAGGTCGAGGACGTTGCGCAGTTCGCTGGTGATGTAGCGCAGGCTGAGCGCACCGCCGCCGTGCTGGTCGTCGAGTTTGCGCAGTGCTTCGACGTGCGCGCCGATCAGTCGTACCTGGGGTGGCAGGACGCGGTCGCGGCCCGTGTGCCGGTGGGGTTGTGACACGGTGGCGTGCAGGCCGTCGAGTACGGCGGCGGCTAGGTCGGGTCCGGAGGCGGCGGCGACGTCGGCGTGTTTTCCGGTGCTGAGGCTCGTCAGGTCGCTGAGCGACTGGAGCATGTCCTCGACGTTCGCCGACGGGCCGAGAGTGGCGACGGCGGGCAGAGGCGAGGGTTGCCGGGACGGCCAGAGCTGTTCGACCCGGATCGTGCAGCCGAGGTGTTCGGAGAGCACGATGGCCGCCACCGAGGGGATGGGGTCGTAGGGCTTGTAGCCGTGCCGGACCCAGGCGTAGGGGGCGGTGGGGTCGATACGCCGGGTACCGAGGCCGCGTCCTTCCAGCCAGGAGTTGATCGCGGCGGCGAGCTGGCGCGGGTTCATCTTGGCGCGTTGCAGGATCTCGGCCAGTGCCGTGGGCGTGTGCGTCATCCGGGCCTCCCTGTCTCCAGCGAACGGTAGCTCGATGGCTACAGCATGTGAATGGTCTTGGAGGTCAGGGCTGTTGACCTTCACGACCTTCACGGGGTGGTCGGGAGGTTCACGACCTTCACAGCGGAAAGTTCATCACTCTGTGTCGCGTCGCTGGTCCACTGGGTGACGGACGGCGGGACGGTATACGGCCTGTCGACGAGACCCGGGAGGTACGGCGTGGCACCCTCGATCAGGCTCCACGACTACCGCGTACTGGTGAAGACCCTGCGGCCCGGCTCCGCCGCTCATCGGGCCCGAGCCGTCGTCAGGCAGGTGCTCCAGAACGCGGGCTTCGACGGTGAGGAACTCAGCGACGCCGAGAGCGCCGTTGCCGAGTTGGCAGCCAACGCCGAGGAGCACGGCTGGCAGCCCTTCGAGTTGCGCGTCGTCTTCGTGGACGGTGAGCCGTCCTGGTGCGAGGTCATCGACGCAGACCGGGACCTCGACGGTATCCCCGCCATCCTCGATCGGCTGCGCGCCTGCGGTGACGAACCCGATCTGAGCCTGTTCGCCGAACGCGGGCGCGGGCTGCTGCTGGTGCACGCACTGTCCAAGGGCCGCTGCCGGGCGTATGTGACCCGGATGTGCGCCACCGGGACCCCAGGTAAGGCCGTCGGGTTCGCGCTGCCCACCAAGACCGGTCCGTGTCCGAGCTCCCCCGTGCCGGATGACGGACCGCCCCAGAAGGCCGGTGCCCACCTTCCCACGCAACCGTGGGCACCGGCCTTCCTCGACCACTGCCCGCCTTCTTGACCTCAGGGCCGGTGGCGGTGACCAGGGGCTTTACGTATGGAGATCCAGGCCGGTGTGGGCCGCGAGGAAGGTGAGCATGTCGGCGGCCAGGGCGACCGCGCGGCCGGTCGCGCGGGAGCCGTGGCCGACGCCCTCCTCGTGGCGGAGCAGGATCGGCCGCGAGCCCGAGGTCGCCCACTGCAGTGCCGCGCACATCTTGCGCGCGTGCAGGGGATCGACCCGGGAGTCGCCGCCGAAGGTGGTCAGCAGCGTCGCCGGATAGTCGACGCCCTCGGCGACGCGGTGGTAGGGGGAGTAGGACAGCAGCCAGGCCAGTTGCTCGGGGTCGTCGGCCGAGCCGTACTCCGAACGCCAGGCCGGGCCGAGCCCCGAGCGTTCGTAGCGGACCATGTCGAGCAGCGGTGCCGAGCAGACCGCGGCGGCGAACAGGTCGGGGCGCTGGGTCAGCGCGGCGCCGACCAGCAGCCCGCCGTTGGACTCGCCGCAGGCACCCAGTTGCGCGGGAGTGGTCCAGCCGCCGGAGACGAGCGCCTCGGCCGCCGCCGCGAAGTCGTCGAAGACGTTCTGCTTGCGCTCCAGCATGCCGTCCCGGTGCCAGGCGGCGCCCTCCTCGCCGCCGCCGCGCAGCTGGGCGAGGGCGAACACCCCGCCGGCCTCGACCCAGGGCAGGATGTAGCTGGAGTACGACGGGGTGAGCGAGAGCCCGAAGCCGCCGTAGCCGTACAGGATCGTGGGCCGGGGTCCTGAGCCGGGCCGCGCCAGCACGACCATCCGCACCGGGGTGCCGTCCGCCGAGGCGAAGACCACCTGCCGGGCCTCCAGCTCCGGCACCCGCACCGCGCCGGGCGCGGCGCCCCACAGCGAGGTCCGCCCGGTACGGGTGTCGTAGCGGTGCACACTCGGCGGGGTGACGCTGTCGGTGTAGGTGAACCAGACCTCGTGGCCGCCCTCGGGACGGGTGGTCATCGCGCCGGCCGAGCCGAGCCCCGGCAGCGGCACCAGGCCGCGCCGCTTCCCGGTCGCCAGGTCGTGGACGCTGATCTCGCCGATCGCGTGCCGGGTCCAGCCGACGAGCAGCGTCTGCCCGGCGATCGCGAACTCGCCGATCACCGCCTCCGGGTCCTCGCCGACCAACTCGATCCAGTGCTCGGTGCCGGGGCGCGCCGGGTCGGCCACGCAGAGCCGTCCCCGTGGCGCGTCCAGGGTGGTGAGCAGGTACAGGCGCCCGTCGCGGCCGACCGCGGGCACCGTCACCGCCCCCGCCGCCCGCTGGACGACCCGCAGGTCGGGGCGTTCGGGGGAGGAGGCGGACAGGTCGGCCAGCCAGAGGTCGTTGCCGTCGTCCGCCGCCGCGGAGACGGTCAGCCAGCGCCCGTTGTAGCTGATCCCCAGCCCGTAGGAGCGGTCCTCGCCCATGACCACAGCGTCGTCCTCGGCCGGGGTGCCGAGCCGGTGCAGGCGGACCCGGCGGGCGCGGACGTAGAAGAACGCCTTCCCGTCGGGCAGCCACGCCACCGGGGAGTACCGGCAGCGGTCGATCGGGCCGTCGACCACCCGCCGGGTGGCGACGTCCATCACCCGCAGCTCCGAGCGCTCGTCGCCGTGCGTGGAGAGCTGGTAGGCCACCAGCCGGCCGTCCGAGTCGGGCTGCCACCGGTCGAGCGTGGTCAGCCCGCTCGGGTCCAGCTCCATCGGGTCGATCAGCGTCTCCTCGGCCCCGTCGGGGCCGATGCGACAGAGGACCGCGTGCTCCTGCTCAGCCGTACGGCGCAGGAAGAACCGGCTCCCGCCGCGCCACATCGGCACGCCGGCCATCCCGGCGCCGGTCAGCGCGGCCACCCGCGCGTGCCACCGGTCATGTCCGGGCAGCGCGGCGGCGTGGCCGCGCCACAGCTTCTCCTGGGCGGACATCCAGCCCCGCGTCTCGGGGCTGCCGGGGTCTTCCAGCCAGCGGTACGGGTCGGGCACCGGGTGGCCGTGCAGGTGGTCGACGACCGGTTGCCGCTCGGCGGGAGGATAGATCATCGAATCTCCTTCGGCGTGCACACCCAGGGCTCTGGCTTCGGGGAGAGTCAAGGCACCAGCTCCTGGCTGCTCGACGGATTCCACTGTCCGGCCAGGTCGGCGTAGAGCGGGGAGACGGCGAGCATCTCCTCGTGCGTGCCCAGCCGGACGCTGGTGCCGTCCATCACGAGGATCCGCCGGGCCCGCAGGGCGGAGGTCAGCCGGTGGGCGATGACGAGGAGCGTGCCGCCCCGGCGGGCGAACGCCTCCTCCGCGCGGGCCTCGGCCGCCGGGTCCAGATGACAGGTCGCCTCGTCGAGGATCACCATCCGGGCCGGGGCCAGGTAGGCGCGGGCCAGGGCGACCAGCTGCTGCTCGGCGGGCGAGAGCAGGCCGGAGTCGATCTCGGCGGAGTAGCCGCCCAGCCGCGCCACCAGGTTCGTCAGGCCGACCTCGTCCACGGCCCCGTCCACCGCCTCCTTCGGAGCGCCGGACAGATAGGTCAGGTTCTCCAGCAGGGAGCCGCGGAAGACGTACGCCTGCTGGGGGATGAGCACCCGGTCGGCGGGGTCGAGGCGGTCGGCGGGCACACCGCCCACCATGACCTGGCCGGAGCCCGGCAGCAGCACGCCGGTCAGCAGCGCGGCGAGGGTGGACTTGCCGATGCCGCTCGGCCCGACCACGGCGATGTGGTCCCCCTCGGGGACCGACAGGTCGAGGCGGTCGATCACCGGTTCGGCGTGCGGGCCGTAGGCGAACGTCACACCGCGCAGCTCGGCCCCGCCGCTCTCGGCCGCGAGCCGCCCGCGCACCCGTACGGGCGGGTCGCCGTCGCGCAGTAGCCGGTCGAGTGCCACCCGGAGCCGGACGCCGTTGATCCCCAGCCCCTCCACGAGGTTGCCGAGTGCGGGCGCCAGCGACTGGGTGACGTAGGCCAGCGCGCCCAGGATCACCCCGGCGCCCGCGCCCTCGCGGAGCAGCCAGGGGGTCCCGGCCAGCACCAGCAGCACCGGCAGCCAGCCGCCCACCGCCAGCGACGCGGTGCGCAGCGCGGTCACCCGCGCCAGCGACCTGGCCGCGCGGGCCTGCTCGGTCACCCGGAGGCCGACGTCACCCGCGACCCGCTCCTCGGCCCGGCAGGCGGTGATGTCGCGCAGCCCGCCCACCATGTCGGCCAGTGCCCCGGCGGTACGCTCGTCGGCCAGGATGAAGTCCCGCTGCCGCCTGGCCAGGGCGCGCAGCGACAGGGAGAAGAGGACGAGGCCCGCGCAGAACGGCGGCAGCACCAGCGCGAGCACCCCGGGGACGAGGGTCGCCATCCCGAGCACCACGCTCACCACGGTGAACGCGAACGACCTGACCACGGTGATGACCGAGGCGAAGGCGTCGCGGGCCAGCTCGACCTGGAGGTTGGCGCGGGCCACCGCTCCCGCCCCCGGTCCCTGCCCGGAGGCGGCCGAGTGGCGCAGCGCGTCGTCGACGACATGCGCGAGCAGCTCCTCGCGGAACGGTTCCACGATCGCGGCGACGGCCAGCACCACCTGACGCGCGCCGACGGCGGCCAGCAGCCAGGCACCGCCGAGCAGGGCCAGCCAGGCGAACCCGGTCGCGGGGCGCCCCGCGCCGAAGCCGTCGTCGATCGCCCGCGCGATGGCCAGGCCGATGACCAGCGCGGGCGCGGCCTCCGCCACGGACCAGCCCGCGAGCCTGACCAGCTGGTACGGGTCCCTGCTGAGCGCCCGCCGGATGGGCCGGTTCACCGGGCGCCCGCCAGGAAGAGGGCGCCGTCCCGAAGCCGGTGCGGGCCGGTGGCGGTCATGAGGCGCCCGCCTGGAAGACGGCGCGGTAGGCCGGGTCGGCCCAGAGGGCACGGTGGCTGCCGCAGGCGCGTACCCGGCCGTCGTCCAGCCAGATCACCCGGTCGGCGGCCGCGGCGGTCGCCACCCGGTGGGTCACGATCAGGCGGGTGCGGTCGCGCAGCTCCCCGGACAGCGTCCGGGCGACCTGGCGCTCGGTGACGGTGTCCAGGCTTGAGGTGGCGTCGTCCAGGATGAGCAGGCGCCGCCCCTGCGCGAAGGCGCGGGCCAAGCCTAGCCTTTGCCGCTCACCGCCGGACATGGGTGCCTCCTGCAGTGGTGTGTCGTATCCGAGCGGGAGGCGCCGGACGAAGGTGTCGGCGCGGGCCGCCCGCGCGGCGGCCCGGACGACCTCCCTGTTCGCGCCTGGCCGTTCGGCCTGGCCTTCCCCGGTGCGGCGGCGGCCGCGGCGGCCGGTGCCGGGGGTGCGAGCGGAGGTGTCGACGCCCAGGGCGATCGCGGCGGCGACGGTGTCGCCGAGCAGGACCGGGCGCTCGAAGGCGTACCCGACGGCCCGGCGGAGCGCCTCGCGGGAGAGTTCCGGCAGCGGCACGCCGTCGAGGTGGACCGTGCCGTGGCGCGGGTCCACCAGCCGTCCGGCGACCGCGGCGAGCAGTGACTTGCCGGCGCCCGAGCGGCCGACCACGGCCACCGCCTGCCCGCCGGGGATGACGAGGTCCACCTCGCGCAGGCCGCCCGCGTCCACGCCGCGCAGTTCCAGCCTGCCGGGGCCCGGCGGCAGCGGCCGTGTGCCGTAGGCCCGGGGGCTCTCGGCGACCAGCTCGTCCACCCTGGCGGCGGCGGCCCGCGCCCGGGCCAGGCGGCCGATGTAGCCAAGTGCCGAGCCGAGGCCGGCGCCGAGCACGACGTAGCGGGCGGCGGCGTACAACTCGCCGGCCGTGAGGTCTCCGGCGGCCAGTCGCAGCCCGCCCACCCCGAGCACCGCGACCTCCAGCAGCGGGACCACGGCGCCGGCCTGCACACCGGCCCGCGCGTTGGCCCGCCACATGGCCATGGCGTGCCTGCGCAGCAGGGGCAGCGCGGTCAGCACCCGTGCCCGCTCCCGATCGGCGGTACCGGCCGCGGCGATCGTACGGGCCCCGGCGAGCGCGTCGACGAGACGGGCGGCGATGTCGCCCTGCGCCGCCTGGTAGTCACCCGCGATCGCGGTGCTCACGGTGAGGAAGGCCCGCAGGACGAGCGCGATGAGGACGAGCCCGACGACCAGCGTCGCGGTCAGCGGGGGATCGATGAGGGTGAGGGCCACGATGCCGCCCGCGGTGGGGATGACCAGCGCCGCCCCGGTGACGAGCGACTCGGGGGCGTGTCCGATCTCCTCGGTGTTCAGGCCCATCCGGGTGACCAGGTCCCCTTCGGGGAACCGGCGGGTGATCGTCGGCCCGATGCCGAGGACGCCGCGCACCACCCGTTCCCTGAGCCAGGCCGAGGAACGTGCGCCGCTCGATCCCGAGGCCCAGACGCCGAGGGTGTCGCAGGCCACGGTCAGGATGACCACGCCCGCGCAGGCGCCGAGCCAGGTCGCCGCGCCCGTGCCGTCGGCCACGAGTTCGTCGACGGTCCTGCCCAGCACCAGGGGGAGCGCGAGCTGAGCGAACGCGCCCAGCACGGAGGTGACCGCGAGGACGGCCAGCCAGGGTCCGCCACGCCGTACGGTCTCGGTCACCAGCCGGTCGGCTGCCCGCACGGTCCCTCCTTCCTGGAACGGGTGTGCCCGGGGCGGCCGCCGTCGCTGGCCGTCCCGGGCACGGGGTCTCACTAGTGGCAGAGCAGCAGGCTCAGGTTGCTGG